>NZ_JACART010000088.1:0-300 GCF_013386445.1 Pseudomonas sp. P7759 | reverse complement strand
GCAAGCCCCCTCCCACATTTTGATCTCGGCCAGGCTTTAGTTAGTAGTGATACCACTTCACCTCAAGCATCACTTCATTCACCGGCGTCGACAAGTGGCTGTACTCACGCTGTGCGCTCAGGCGCAGTCCCAGGTTGCGCGATAATTCCCACTGCTGATTCAGGCTGATGCTACGGCGCACTTCGCCATTGGTGAAGAAATCGCCCTTGGCTTCCAGGCTCAGGTTACCCAGCGGGTTTTTCCACAGTACGCCGGTGTTGAACCCGGCCGCGGGGGAGATGGCTTCGTTGAAGTCGTTGT
>NZ_JACART010000087.1:0-11610 GCF_013386445.1 Pseudomonas sp. P7759 | reverse complement strand
CCCAAATCCCCCGCCCCCGGCCCGATATCAATCACCCAATCACTCTGCGCCACCACGCGCATCTCATGCTCCACCACAACCACCGTATGCCCCGCGTCCACCAAGTGATTCAACTGGCTGAGCAAGCGGTCCACATCCCGTGGATGCAACCCGGTAGTCGGCTCATCCAGCACATACAGGGTCGCGCCCCGCGCATTGCGTTGCAGCTCGGTCGCCAGCTTGATGCGCTGCGCTTCACCGCCCGACAACTCAGTGGCCGGTTGGCCCAGGCGCAGATAACCCAGGCCGATGTCCCGCAGCACCTGCAACGAGCGCAGTACGCTCGGTTGCTCGGCAAACACGTCCACCGCTTGCTCCACCGTCAGCCCCAACACTTGGGCGATGGTCAAGCCTTGCCATTTCACCGCCAGGGTCTCGGGGTTGTAGCGCGCCCCATGACAGGTCGGGCACGGTGCGTACACGCTGGGCATGAACAGCAACTCGACACTGACAAAACCTTCCCCTTCACAGTTCGGGCAACGGCCCTTGGCGACGTTGAACGAGAACTGACCGGCATCGTAATGACGCTTCTTCGCTGCCGGTGTGGCCGCGAACAGCTTGCGTACGTTGTCGAACAGGCCGGTATAGGTCGCCAGGTTCGAGCGCGGCGTGCGGCCGATGGGTTTCTGGTCCACCTGCACCAGGCGGCGGATGTGCTCCAGCCCGGCGCTGATGTGCCCGCCGCTGGTTTGCGGCGCGTCGTCTTCCAGGCTCGGTTCTTCGTCGTTTTCCACCACGCGACCAAGACCGGCGCCCACCAGCTCCAGCAGCGCCTGGCTGACCAGGCTGGACTTGCCCGACCCGGAAATCCCGGTGACCGCCGTGAAGCAGCCCAACGGGAAATCGACGTTCAGGTCCTTGAGATTATTGCGCGTCACCCCTTGCAGTTTCAGCCAGCCGGTCGGCTCGCGGCGCACTTGCTCCGATACACGCTTGTCAGCAAACAAATACTCACGGGTCTGCGACGCCTGCACCTGCGCCAATCCTGCTGGCGGGCCGCTGTACAACACCTGCCCGCCATGCTCGCCGGCGGCCGGACCCACATCGATCAGCCAATCGGCGCGGCGCATGGTTTCCAGGTCGTGTTCCACCACAAACAACGAATTGCCCGCGGCTTTCAAACGTTCCAGGGCGGTGAACAACGCCTCGCCATCCGCCGGATGCAGGCCCGCCGAGGGTTCATCCAGCACATAGATCACGCCGAACAACTGCGAACCCAACTGGGTCGCCAAACGCAACCGTTGCAACTCCCCTGATGACAGGGTTGGTGTGCTGCGTTCCAAAGACAAATAACCCAGGCCCAACTCGGTCAACGTGCTGACCCGCTCCAGCAAATCCTGGGCAATCCGCTGGGCAGCCAGGCGTTTTTCCACCGACAGTTTCATCTTGTCTTGCCCCGCCGCCACTGGCCGCAGCAACTCGGCCAATTGCGCCAACGACAACTGCGACAACTCACCGATGTCCACCCCGGCAAACTTCACCGACAGCGCGGCCTTGGTCAGGCGTTTGCCCTCGCACAGCGGGCAGGCGCTGCCCTGCATGAACTGCGAGACGCGCTTCTTCATCAGCGCGCTCTGGGTGTGGGCAAAGGTGTGCAGTATGTAGCGCCGGGCGCCCATGAAGGTGCCTTGGTAGCTCGGCTCCAGTTTGCGCTTGAGCGCGTCGCGGGTCTGTTCCGGCGTGAAGCCGGCGTAGACCGGTGCGGTGGGGGTGTCCTCGGTGAACAGGATCCAGTCGCGCTGCTTTTTCGGCAGGTCGCGCCAGGGGATATCCACGTCGTAGCCCAACGTCACCAGGATGTCGCGCTGGTTCTGGCCCTGCCACGCCAATGGCCAGGACGCCACCGCACGCTGACGGATAGTCAGCGAAGGGTCCGGCACCATCAGCGCTTCGGTCACCTCGTACACGCGGCCCAGGCCATGGCATTGCGGGCACGCGCCCTGGGGCAGGTTGGGCGAGAAGTCCTCGGCGTACAGCATCGGTTGTCCCGGCGGATAGCTGCCGGCGCGGGAGTACAGCATGCGGATCAGGCTCGACAGCGTGGTCACGCTGCCCACCGACGAGCGCGCGCTCGGCGTGCCGCGCTGCTGTTGCAGGGCCACGGCGGGGGGCAGGCCTTCGATGCTGTCCACGTCCGGCACGCCGACCTGGTCGATCAGCCGCCGCGCATACGGCGCCACCGATTCGAAGTAACGCCGCTGCGCCTCGGCATACACCGTGGAAAACGCCAGGGACGACTTGCCGGAGCCCGATACGCCGGTAAACACCACCAGGGCATCCCGAGGAATATCCACATCGACGTTACGCAGGTTGTGTTCGCGGGCGCCGCGCACGCGGACGAAACCGCTTGGCTGGGCAGTGATCGCAGGGATGTTGCGCTGTGAAGTCATGGACAACCTTGTCGGGCGGTGAGCACGCTGCGCACCCGTTGCGTCAGGGCTTCGGGGCTGTAGGGTTTGCTCAGCAGATGAATGTCGGCGCTCAGCAGATGATTGCTGGAGAGAATGTCACGGGTATGGCCGGAGGTGAACAGCACGGCAACGGGAGGATGCTGCACACGGGCCCAGTCGGCCAGGTCGGTGCTTTTGACGCGGCCGGGCATGACCACATCGGTAAAGATCAGCTCCGGCTGCAAACCGGCTTGCAGCTTGAGCATGGCCTGGTCACCGTCATCGGCCGTGAGCACGGTGTAGCCGGACTGTTCGAGCAACTCGACGACGGTCAGGCGCACGCCTTCGTTGTCCTCGACCACCAGGATGGTTTCCTGGCCGCCACTCTGGGGGATCTGGTCGATATGCACATCGAGGCTTTCCGGCTCCAGGCTGTGGGGGAAATACATCTGCACCACAGAACCCTTGCCCTCCTCGCTCCACATCTCCACATGCCCGCCGCTCTGGCGCACAAAACCAAACACCATGCTCAGGCCCAGGCCGGTGCCATGGCCTTCGCGCTTGGTGGTGAAGAAGGGTTCGAACGCGCGTTTCAGCGTGGACTCGGACATGCCCACTCCGGTGTCGATGACCGCCAGGCGCACATATTCGCCGGGCTTGATGCTTTTGCCCGCGCAGTCGTCGGGGTTAAGGATGATGTTCTCGCCAGTGATACGGATCACGCCCTCGCCCTGCATGGCGTCCCGGGCGTTGATCGCCAGGTTGAGCAGCGCATTTTCCAGCTGGTTGCGGTCGACGTTGATAAACCAGGAGTCCTGGGGCAATTGCACATCAATGTGGATGGTTTCCCCCAGCGCCCGTTGCAGCAGTTCGCCAAGCCCCGCGTAGATGCGTTGCGGGTTGTACACCGCTGGTGACAAGGGTTGGCGACGGGCAAACGCAAGCAACTGCGACGACAGCTTGGCCCCACGCTCCACCGCCGCAATGGCCGCGGCGACACGGCGCTGCACCTGGGCGTTGTCCGGTTCGTGGCGGGCCAGCAAATGCAGGTTGCCGGCGATCACTTGCAGCAGGTTATTGAAGTCGTGGGCCACGCCGCCGGTCAGGCCGCCGATGGCTTCGAGTTTCTGCGACTGACGCAGTTGGTCCTCGGCAGCGGAGCGCGCCTGCACTTCAGCGGCGACCCGTTGCTCCAGGTTATGCGTGAGTTCCTGGCGCACCTGTTCAGACTTCACCAGCTCGGTGGTCTCCACCACAATCGCCAACACCCCGGCGGGTTGCTGGTTGTCGCCAGCGACCGGGCTGTAATACAGGTCCAGCCACACGGTTTCCGGCCTGCCGTTGCGCAACAGCACCAGGTCCTTGTTGTTGAACGACAGGGTGCCGCCAGCCAGGCAAGTGTCCATCACATGACGATTGAATTCGGCCACTTCCGGCCAACCCAGCTCTACCGGCGTGCCCAGCAGGTACGGGTGACGGCCACCGGCAAACGCCGAGTAGCTGTCGTTGTAGATCATATAGCCCCATTGGCCCCACAGCATCACCATGGGCACGGGTGACGCCAGCATCATCTGCACCGTGCAGGTCAGGCTGGTGGACCATTGGTCGATAGGACCCAGGTCGGTGGTCGCCCAATCGAACGCACGGATCCGCTGGGCCATTTCACCGGCCCAGCCTTCACAGCCGTGGGGATTGGATAAGAATTGCATCATTGAACTCTGCGCAAAGAAAAGACAGCCGCAAAATTTGGAGCGCACCAGGGCCGGATGGTTTCATCTTGTATAACTTAGGGGGTAATCACCGCAGAAGCCACTGGCCCTAATGAAAATCCCGGCTGCGCACCGTGATGCCTTCCAGTAACGGCGTCAGGTCGGTGAGACGCCCGGCGATCAGGTGCCGCACTTCGCCCACCGCTTCCCAGCGGCCGTCCACTTTCAGCAACCGCGAGCCGACCAATGCCTGGCGTTGACGCTCAGCCAGGTCACGCCAGACCACCACATTGAGGTTGCCGAATTCATCTTCCAGGGTGACAAAGGTCACCCCGCTCGCCGTGCCCGGACGCTGACGACCGGTGACCAGCCCCGCGACGCTGACATTGCGCCCATGCTCCACCGCCATCAGCTCCTGGGAACTGCGGCAGCGCCGCTTGCGCAGTTCCGCCCGCAACAACGCCATTGGATGCGGGCCCAGGGTGGTGCCGACTGTGGCGTAGTCGGCGTGCAGGTCCTCGCCCACGGTGGGCGTCGGTAACTCCACCACAGCTTCGTCCGGGCTTGGCAGGCCGGCAAACAGCCCGAGTTGCTTGTGTACGCCGGCCACTTCCCAACGCGCCGTGTGCCGGTGGCCGGCCAGGGCGCGCAAGGCGCCGGCATCCGCCAGCAGTACTTGGGCGCGTGCATCCAGCCCGGCACGCGCGTCCAGGTCGGCAATATCGCTGAACGCCCGGCGTTGACGCGCCGCTTCGATGCGCCGCGCGTCTTCTTCGCGAAACCCCGCGATCATGCGCATGCCCATGCGAATCGCCGGCTGTGCGCCGTCGATCGGCTCCAGGCTGCAATCCCAGTCGCTGGCCTGCACGTCCACCGGGCGGATCTGCAAGCGATGGCGCCGCGCGTCTTGGAGGATCTGATCCGGGCTGTAGAAACCCATGGGCCAGCTGTTGATCAGCGCACAGGCAAACGCCGCCGGCTCATGGCACTTGAGCCAGCAACTGGCGTAGGTCAACAAGGCGAAACTGGCCGCGTGGGACTCGGGGAAGCCATAGCTGCCAAAGCCCTTGATCTGCTCGAAAATCTGCGCGGCAAAGGCCTCGGTGTAACCGTTTTTCAGCATGCCGGTGCGCAGGCGCGACTGGTGCGGTTCCAGGCCACCGTGGCGTTTCCAGGCGGCCATGGAACGGCGCAACTGGTCAGCTTCGCCGGGGCCATAATCGGCGGCGACCATGGCGATCTGCATCACCTGTTCCTGGAACAGCGGAATGCCGAGGGTACGTTTCAACACCACTTCCAGTTCCGGCGAAGGATAAGTGGTTGCCTCCTCCTTGTTCCGCCGTCGCAAGTACGGGTGCACCATGCCCCCCTGGATCGGCCCCGGCCGCACGATGGCGACCTCGATCACCAGGTCATAGAACGTCTGCGGCTTGAGCCTGGGCAACATCGACATCTGCGCCCGCGACTCGATCTGGAACACACCGATGGTGTCGGCCTTGCTGATCATCGCGTAAGTGGCCGGGTCTTCCTTGGGCACCGACGCCAGGCTCATGTCACGGTTGCGATGGCGGCGCAGCAGATCGAAACAACGACGGATAGCGCTGAGCATGCCCAAGGCGAGGATATCCACTTTGAGCAGGCCGACGGCGTCGAGGTCGTCCTTGTCCCACTGGATGATGGTGCGCTCGGCCATGGCGGCATTTTCCACCGGCACCAGGGTGTCCAGCGGGTATTCGGAAATCACGAAGCCGCCAGGGTGCTGGGACAGGTGCCGAGGGAAGCCGATCAATTGCTGGGTCAGCGTGAGCACGCGGCGCAGGATCGGGCTGTCGGGGTCGAAGCCACCTTCGCGCAGGCGCTCCAGCGGAGGCGCTTCGTCACTCCAGCGCCCGCAGCAGTCAGCCAGGGCGTTGATCTGGTCTGGCGGCAACCCCAAGGCTTTGGCCACATCGCGCACCGCGCCGGACGCGTGGTAACTGCTGACCACCGCCGTCAGCGCCGCGCGGGTGCGACCGTAACGCTGGAACACGTACTGCAGCACTTCTTCGCGGCGTTCGTGTTCGAAGTCCACGTCGATATCCGGCGGCTCATTGCGCTCCCTGGAGAGGAAGCGCTCGAACAACATGCTGGTCAGGCTCGGGTCGATCTCGGTGATGCCCAAGGCAAAACACACCGCCGAGTTGGCCGCCGAGCCGCGTCCCTGGCACAGGATCGAGCGGCTGCGGGCGAACTGCACAATGTCGTGCACCGTGAGGAAGTAGCTTTCGTAACCCAACTCGCTGATCAACTCCAGCTCGCTGTCGATCTGCTGCAAGGTCTTGGCGTCGACACCCTGCGGCCAACGTTTGGCGATGCCTTCTTCGGTCACGGCGCGCAGCCAGGATTTGGCATTGTGGCCGGCAGGCACCAGTTCGCGCGGATAGTGATAGCGCAATTGGCTGAGGTCAAAGGTGCAGCGGCGGGCAATAGCCTGGGTTTCGTCGAGCAACGACGCGGGATACAACGCTCCTAACGCTTCCAGGCTGCGCAGGTGCCGCTCGCCATTGGGGTGCAGCCGCGTACCGGCTTCGGCCACCGGTACATGATGGCGGATGGCGGTCATGGTGTCTTGCAGGGCGCGGCGGCCGCGCACATGCATGTGCACATCGCCGCAAGCCACTGCCGGGATGTGCAGGCTGGCAGCCAATTGCAGGCGTTGTTCCAGATAGCGAGCATCGTCCTGGCCGCAATGCAGGTGCACCGCCAGCCACAGGCGTTGCGCGAAGGTCCGGCACAGCCATTGGACGTCGGCCTGGGTGTCGCTGTCTTCGGCCACCCACAGCGCCAGCAGGCCGGGCAGCGGTTGCTCGAAGTCCTCGCGCAGCAGGCGATAGCGGCCTTTTTCGGCGCGCCGCCGGGCCAGGGTGATCAAGCGGCACAGGTGCTGGTAGCCGCTGAGGTTTTCCACCAGCAGCACCAGTTTCGGACCGTTGTCGATGCGCACCTCGCTGCCGATGATCAACGGCAACTCCACCGCCTTCGCCGCCTGCCATGCACGCACGATGCCGGACAAGGTGCATTCGTCGGTGATCGCCAGGGCGCTGTAGCCTTGGCGCTTGGCGCGCTCGAACAGTTCCAGCGCACTGGAAGCGCCGCGCTGGAAGCTGAAGTTGGACAGGCAGTGCAGCTCGGCGTAGCTCATGCAAACCAGCCCTGCAGCCACAAGCCATCGCCCTGCCCCACGGTGCGAAAGGCCCAGCCTTGCTGACCGGCGCGGGTCTGGATCAAGTAGTAGTCGCGGCGAACATCGGCGCCGTCCCACCAGCCGGACTCGATGCGTTCCGGGCCCATGAGGATCTGCACGCCCTGCTCGCCCAGCAAGGTCGGCTCGCTCAGTAGCCAACCGGGGCGCTGCACTGTGTTCAAGGTTGGGCACGGATTTTTATCCGCCGTCGCTTGCCAGGCGCATTCGGGGCGGTGGTCGGCGTGAAAGCGCAGGCCCTGCACCGCCTCATCACCCAAGCGGGCACGCAGGCGTTCGCGCAGTTGCTCCCAGGGCAGGGTTTGCTGCGGGCGGTCGTCGAACAGGTCCTGGCGCTGGGGCACAAACACCGGCAGGTCCTGGGCCACCAGGCGAAAGCCGCGTACCGGTGAAGTGACTTGGACTTGCTCCAGTCGGCCCCGGGCCAATTCAAACAGCATCGCCGGTTCACGCTCAGCACTGAGCAGGCCGACCTTGATCACGCTGTCGGGCGCCTGGGCGTGTTCCAAATGCAGGTCGAAACGCTGCACGCCACTGTCGCGGCCACACAGGAACGCGGACAGATCGCCCGTCAAACGCCTTAACGGAAACAGCAGCGCCTGATGGGATTGCACGTCAAAATTCAGTTCGATACGCACATCGAACCGGTCTGGCGGCTGATAGAACGCCAGGCCCAGCGGCCGCTGCCCGGCCAGTGCGTCCAGGTGCTTGAGCAGGCTGGCTTCAAAGCGGCGTGCCAGGGTATGCCGAGGCAGCGCCTGCACCTGGGCCAATGTGCGCAGGCCCATGCGCGACAAGGCCGTGGCGGCCTGCGGGTCGAGGCCGGCGCGGTCGATGGGCAACGGCGCCAGGGCCTGCATCAAGCCGTCATCCTGCACCGCCAGGCCATCCTTGATATTCGCCAGCACCCGCGCCGCTACCGGGTTAGGCGCAGCGACGATACGGTGACGAAAACCCAGTTCGGTCAACTCCTTGCGCAAGCGCGCTTCAAAGCGTGGCCAAGGGCCGAACAACCCCAGGCTCGACTCGATCTCGAACAACAAGGCGCGCGGATAATACAGGCTGACCTGGGAGCTGAACTGATAGGCCCAGGCCGCGAGGAACTGCTGGTAACGCTCGATCTCGGCGGGATCGTATTCGGCGCTGGCAAAGCTCTTGGCCAGCGCATGCGCCGCCGTCAGGGATTGGCCGGGGCGCAGGCCCAGGGCGCGAGCGGCATCGTTGACGGTTTGCAGCACACGGCGTTGCGGCGTGCCGGCCAGCAAGACCAGGGGTTGGTCCGGCTCGGGATGCACACGCTGCACCCCGTCCAGCGCCAATTGCGGGAAGACAATACACACCCAGCGCATGGCAACCTCAATGCCCCGCCAGTGCAATCGGCCCCGGATGGGCCAGGCCGCCCCGGCACTTGAGCACGCGCACCTGCGCGGGTTTGGCCTCCACGGCCAGGCGCAGGGCGGCAGGTGATGAGTTGATCGCCTCACTCAAGGCACGCCAGGCAAAGGCCAGGGTCTGCCCGGTTTCCGCCGCCACCTGCAGGCGCCGCAGCGCGCGGTCATCGGCCTTGCGCGGCCAGCACAACACCGCGCCGCAACTGCCGGAACGCAAGCATTGTTCCACCGCCCATAAGGCATCGCGCTCCTCGGCCTGGATCACCGACAACAAGCGCAGGTCCACCCCGGCGTTCTGCCAGGCATGCGGATACGGCGTGTAGGGCGGCGCCACCAACACAATGCGCTCCCCCGCCTTTGACAAACGGGCAAGGGTCGGCAGCACCAGTTGCAGTTCGCCCACTCCCTCCTTGGCCATGAGGATTTCACTCAAGGCCGCCTCCGGCCAGCCGCCCGTGGGCAACACCGCATCCAGCGCCGCCAACCCGGTGGGGTGCACACTGGCCGGCGGCGCGGCAGGCCGGCCTTTCCAGACACGCCCGCCATTGAACAGCGTGTCCAGTGCAACCACGGCCCCCATCAGCCTTGCCTCACCAAGCCGCAGAACACCCCTTCGATCGCCAGGTCCTGATCGGGCCCGACCACAATGGGTTGGTACGCGGGGTTGCGCGGCAGCAAGCGCACGCTGTCGCCCTGGCGTTCGAAACGCTTGATGGTCACTTCACCGTCCAGGCGCGCCACCACAATCTGCCCGTTCAAGGCCTCGGCACTGCGGCGCACGCCCACCAGGTCACCGTCGAGAATGCCGTCCTCGATCATCGAGTCGCCCTGCACCCGCAACAGGTAATCCGGGGTTTTCGCGAAGGTCGACGGGTCCAGTTGCAGGCGGCTGTGCACCTCTGCATCGGCCCCGATGGGCAAACCAGCCGCCACACGACCGAGCACCGGCACATCCAGCCACTCCGGACGCTTAGGTTGATTGAGCAGGCGAATGCCGCGCGCCTGGTTCGGGTTGACCTCGATAAACCCGGCTTCCGTCAGCGCCAGCACGTGCTTGCGCGCCACGCTGCGCGAGGCAAAGCCGAACGCCTCGGCAATCTCGGCGAGGCTGGGAGACTGGCCTTGCTGCGCGATGCGGTCGCGGATAAAGGTCAGGATGGCGGTACGGCGGGGAGTTAGAGTCGTCATGGAGTACATTTGTACTCCTGTGGGAAATTTCTGACAATAGCCGCTAGTCGTGTAGGGGACGACAAGGTTTGTCGAAACCTCCCACATAGCTGCCGGATTAGCTCTACTCCCCTCCCCTGAAAAGGTCCGCAAAGTCCCTCGCCTGAATACACAGTGCGAGGGATTGCGGATGGCGTTATTTGTTTGGCCCCCGGTGGACGGGGCTGTCTCATGATCGAATTGACCAGCCAAACCATTGGTTATCTAGTACTGGCCACCCTGGATTCGAAAACGCGAGACGTCGAATCCGTCATCCGCGATTTCAAGCGCAGCCTCAATCACTACGACGCCTGGGCGGAGAGCTTTTTCAGCTTTTCGGCGCTGGATATCGAGCAGGTCTTCAAGGTCGGGGATGAAGTAGCACTGGTCGCGCCGATCAACCGCTCCCTGTTTCCCAGCACCACCACCGCCACCTGCCAGGCCAACGGCTCGTTGACCCTGGTGCACATGTTCCAGAGTTCACGCTTCGTGCCCATTGGTAATACGCCCGTGATGGTGCAACGCATCGACCCCAACGGCGGCCCGCTGGGTGAGCCCATTCATAAAACCATCGGCCCCAGCGGCATTCTCGAAATCACCGATTGTGATCGCAACCAGCAGTACCGAGTCAGTTTCTACCCCAACGTGTCCAAAGCGCATTTCAAGGCGCTGTACGCCTCTTATCAGGCGGTTATCGCACCGCTGGAAGGTTGGCTGCGTGCGGAATGGAGCACCACCTTTGAACCGTTGTGGAAGGGTTACTCCGAAGCCAACTTCCTCAAACGCTATCTCTCGTTGCACCAAGCCTACGCCCGCGGTTTTGGCGAGGCGCTGTATGCGCTCTGGGACAGCCTCAAGCAGCTGTTCCAGTGGCTTTCTGACCCAATGGGTTATGCGGAAAAACTCCTGCATTACCTCTCCCAGGAGGAATTCGAAAAGCTGCTGAAGCTCGGCACTGTAAGCCTCGCGAAGGGCTTGTTGGTGCTGAGCGATGAACCGCTGCTGTTCATTTATGTGTCGGCGCTGGTCAGTTGGATGCGGATGTTGCCGCCGCCTTACATGAACGAGTTGCTGGGAGAAATCAGCGCCGACGTCCTGATCAATTTGCTGCTGTGTCTCGCCACCGCCGGGATGGGGATGGCGGTGCGTTTGAGTACGAAGGTGCTAGGCGGCATCAAGTCTCAACGTGCGCGCAGGTGGTTGGAGCACATGGCTGGGCAGTTCGGGAAATTTCGTGTGGATGATCACGCGGAGGTGGCGAAGCCGATATTGCTGGGTAGCCCGGCGACGCCGATTCGGACGATTCCGGGTGTGCCGTTGAAGGCTGGGGATCAGGTGGTTTCGAATCCTGTGCCGTTGGTGCGGGACAAGGTTGGGCAGCGGACGGTGTTGGTGCGGCAGGAGGCTGTCGACGATGTGCCGGCTTCTTCTCGAAACCCGGCGGGGGATGCGGCTGCGCCTTCGGACAAGACCGTCACCAACGGCTGTCCGGTGTCGATGGTCACGGGCGAGGAACTGCTGACGCTGACCGATGGTGTGCTGGACGGGATCTTGCCGTTTGAGTGGACGCGGTTGTACCGCACCAGTGCGGTGGACGTGGATTGCGGGCTGGGATTTGGCTGGAGTCACTCGCT
>NZ_JACART010000086.1:0-1294 GCF_013386445.1 Pseudomonas sp. P7759 | reverse complement strand
CCACCCTGCAAGGCCAGCGCCTGGACCTCACCCCACGGGAATTCGACCTGCTGTACTTCTTTGCGCGCCAGCCGGGCAAGGTGTTCTCACGCATGGACCTGCTCAATGCGGTGTGGGGCTACAGCCATGAGGGTTATGAACACACGGTCAACACCCATATCAACCGCCTGCGCGCCAAGGTCGAAGACGACCCCGCCAACCCGGCGCGCATCCTCACGGTGTGGGGTCGTGGCTACAAATTTGCCGAGAGCCCACCATGAAACTGACCCTGACCCAGCGCCTGTCGGTGGTGTTCGCCGTATTGCTGCTGGTCTGCAGCGGCACCTCGGCCTGGTTGCAGGTGCGCTCCAACCGCATGCATGAGCTGGAGGTGGTGCAAGGCCTGTCCCGCGACCTGGCGGCGCACATTGCCCGCGACACACAATTGATGGACGCCGATGGCCTCAAGCCCGACGCCGTGCGCAACCTGTTCAGCCAGTTGATGCTGGTCAACCCGAGCGTCGAGGTGTACCTGCTCGACATCGACGGCCGCGTGGTCGGCAACGCCGCGCCCAGTGGTCATTTGCTGCGTGCTCGGGTCGACCTCGCACCCGTGCGACGTTTCCTGGCCGGGTTCATGCTGCCGATCCTCGGCGATGACCCGCGCAGCCTTGATGGGCGCAAGGTGTTCAGCGCGGCGCCTCTTATGGCAGGCGGCCAGCAGACCGGTTTCCTGTATGTGGTGCTGCTGGGTGAAGCCCACGACGTGTATGACGCCAAGGATGCCACCGGCATGGCGTTGAAGATCGCGCTGTGGTCCATCGGCCTGGTCGCCCTGCTCTGCTTGTTGGCCGGCCTGGTTGCGTTCGCCTGGATCACCCGACCGCTGCGTCAGTTGACCGACAAAGTCGGCCAGTTCGACATTAATGGCGCACCGAAAGCGGCTGAAACCGCTGCGCCGGAACTCACCAGCGGCGATGAAATTGCCGTGCTCGACCACGCCTTCGTGCAGATGGAAAACCGCCTGGGCGAACAATGGCGCGCCATCACCCATCAGGACCAGGAACGTCGCGAAATGGTCGCGAATATCTCCCATGACCTGCGTACGCCATTGGCCTCGCTGCATGGTTACCTGGAAACCCTGTCGCTCAAGGATGCCAGCCTCAGCCCCGAAGAACGCCGCCGTTATCTGGGCATTGCCCTGGACCAGAGCCGCAAGGTTGGCGGTCTGGCCCAGTCATTGCTGGAACTGGTGCGCCTGGAGCATGGTTTTGTCCAACCGGTGATCGAAGGTTTTTCATTGCCGGACCTGGTG
>NZ_JACART010000085.1:0-1515 GCF_013386445.1 Pseudomonas sp. P7759 | reverse complement strand
GGTCTTGCCGGAACCGCTGGCGCCGAGCAAGGCCACGAATTCGCCGGGGGCGATGTCCAGGTCCAGGCCATCGATGACCCGCTGCTGGCCGAACTGGCGAACCACGTTGCGCAGTTGTACGGGAGCTTCTAGCGTCGACATGTCAGTTCCTCACAAAGGATGGCCGCCAGGCCAGGGCGAAGCGTTCGAGGGTGCGGATCAGGCCGTCGATCAACAGGCCGAGCACGCTGTAGATCAACAGGCAGATGACGATGACGTCGGTGCGCATGAAGTCGCGCGCGTCACTGGCGAGGAAGCCGATACCGGCAGTGGTGTTGATCTGTTCGACAAACACCAGGGCCAGCCAGGAAATGCCCAGGGCGTAGCGCAGGCCGACAAAGAAAGACGGCAGCGAGCCTGGAAGAATGACATGCCAGATCAGCTCACGCCGGTTGAGGCCCAGCGTGTTGGCGGCCTCGATCAATTTGGGATCGATATTACGGATACCGGCGAACAGGTTGAGGTAAACCGGGAAGGTCGTGCCCGTCACGATCAGCGCGATCTTGGTGAACTCGCCGATGCCGAACCACAGGATAAACAGCGGCACCAGAGCCAGGGACGGGATGGTGCGCAGCATCTGCATTGGCGAATCGAGGACCACCTCGCCGCGCTTGGACAGGCCGCAAATCAGCGCCGCGACCACACCTATGCTCACGCCGATACTCAAACCAAACAACGCTCGCTGCAACGACACCAGCAGGTGCTTGCCCAGCTCGCCGGAGGCGATCATCGCCCATAACGTCCCGCCAATCTGCGAGGGCGCCGCGATGACCCGTGCAGGAATCCAGCCCACTTGCGACGCCAGCTCCCACAGCAGCAACAACACGATAGGACTGATCAGCCGTAGCAAGGCATCGGGAGGGCGCCAGGTGCACACCACTTTCGCTGCGCTCTCGCGTTTGTTGATGGTGATCGTCTCGCTCATCAGGCTTTCATTCCCTAAAAGTCACGGCCAGGCGCGCCGTTGCAGGGTCATGCTAATCGCATAAAAAACCGTCGTGAAAGTCTTTGTAGGAATAACCTAATGCGCACAAAATGCAAATTACTGATACAAAATCCAAATCATGATTCTACATTTTAATAATTAGGTTAGAACCAATCGGCATTTTACAGGCCTTGCCCCTGCCCCTACTTTGGACGCGAATAACCGACCCCCTGCCCGGTGGAGGTGCCAATCACACCCAAGACAAGGACAGACCATGAGCATCGAATTCATCGGCTACATCGGCGGCCATCACGCTTCCGAGATCCACCCGCGCAGCGGCCCGACCCTGCAAGCCGACTATGTGGAGACCGTGGCCCGCGCCCACGAAGAGGCCGGGTTCGACCGCGCACTGGTGGCCTTCCACTCCAACAGCCCGGACAGCACGCTGATCGCCTCCCACGCCGCCAGCGTGACCCAAAAACTTCAATTCCTCATCGCGCACCGCCCAGGTTTCGCCCAGCCCACCTTGGCGGCACGCCAGTTCGCCACCC
>NZ_JACART010000084.1:0-7776 GCF_013386445.1 Pseudomonas sp. P7759 | reverse complement strand
CCTCCATCCGGCGCTTATACGCACTGTCCCGACTCGCCAGCCAGAAATACAACGGCGACGTCACCACCAACCCCACCACCCAGGACAAATCCGCCCCGTTGATGTGTTCCGAAATCGGCCCTACGTACAGCGGTGTGTTCATGAACGGAATCTGCACCACAATGCCGACCGCATACGCCAGCAGGGCTTGCGGGTTGTAGCGCCCATAGATCCCGCCATCCACGCGGAAGATCGAGGCAATGTCGTACTTGCCCTTATGGATCGCGTAGAAGTCGATCAGGTTGATCGCCGTCCACGGCACCAGCACCACCAGCAGCACCAGCACCATGTCGACGAAGTGACCGATGAAGTCCTTGGAGGCGAACACGGCCGCAATCGCGCAGGCGGCCAGTACCAGGATCGAAATCAGCGCACGGCTTTTCGCCGTCGGGATCCAGCGGTAGGCAAAGGTCTGTACCAGGGTGATGATCGACAGCACGGCGCCATACAGGTTGAGCGCGTTATGGCTGATCACGCTGAGCAGGAACAACACCAGCATCAACGGCCCGATAGCGCCGGTGGCGAGTTTGACTGCGTCCATGGTGTCCATGCCCACCGGCGTAGCCAGCACGGCGACCGCGCCGAAGATGAACGACAGGCTGGAACCCAGGGCTGAGCCGAGGTAGGTGGTCCAAAAAGTGGAGGCAACCGGCACGTCGGCGGGCAGGTAGCGCGAATAGTCCGACACGTAGGGGGCGAATGCGATTTGCCACAGGGCCGCCAGGGACACGGTCGCCAGCACACCTGCGATGTTGAAGCTGCCGCGTGTCAGGAAGTCCGTGGTCTGTACGTGGGTGAAGATGTAGCCGAAGCCCAGCACGATACCGGCGCCGAGCACCCAGGTGCCGATGCGGTTGAGCACATGGATGAAGCGGTAGCCGATGATGCCGATGATCCCGGAGCCGATGGCGCCGATCACGATGCCCACCGGCACGGGCACCGCGTCGACCACGCCGTGTAGGGATTTGCCCGCGAGCACGATGTTGGAGGCGAAGAAACCGATGTACATCACGCCGGCGATCACTACCACCAGCAAGGCGCCGAGGGAGCCGAACTGGGCGCGGCTCTGGATCATTTGCGGGATGCCCATTTGCGGGCCCTGGGCCGAGTGCAGCGCCATCAGCACGCCGCCGACCAGGTGGCCGATGAGGATGGCGATGATGCCCCATACCAAGTTGAGGTGAAACAGTTGCACACCCAGGGCACCCGTGACGATCGGCAGCGGCGCGATATTGCCGCCGAACCACAGGGTGAACAGGTCCCTTACCTTTCCATGGCGATCTTCCGGGGGCACGTATCCAATCGTGTGTTTTTCGATAAGCGGGGCGGAGGATGTTGCAGTGGTGACCATGACGAACTCCAAGGCAAGGTGAGTACGTTGACGTACTTCGCTGTGCGCCACGTGCGCGGCGCTTTGTTGTTGGAGTGATGATCTGCAATGGGCGCAGGGAGGTAAATTAGTAAGTTTGTTGCTATAGACCTTAAAAAATATAGCTCGCAGCCTTGCGGCGCTCCGGTATGTTGCCTACACCTGTTTTGCGGGCGAAGTCCCACGTTTCTGGAGGTCCCGATGGCTGCGTACAACCTGCGCCAACTCAGATATTTCGTCACCACGGCCGAGTGCGGCAGCGTCGCCGAGGCCTCGCGCAAGCTGTACATCGCACAGCCGTCGGTGTCCACGGCGATCAAGCAGCTGGAAGACAGCTTTGGCGTGCAGCTGTTTATCCGTCATCACGCCCAGGGTGTGTCACTGACGCCCAGCGGCGCACGCTTTTATCGCAAGGCCCTGGAGCTGCTGCGCGTGGCCCATGAGTTCGAGCAAAACGCCCTGGCGGACAATGACGTGGTGGCGGGGCAGATCGATATCGGCTGCTTCGAAACCGTGGCGCCGTTGTACTTGCCACGTCTGATCGCGGGTTTCAAGGCGCGTTGGCCGGGGGTGGAGATCCGCATTCGTGATGGCGAGCAGCAGGAGCTGGTGCAGGCGCTGACGGCGGGCAGCATTGACGTGGCGATGCTTTTCGAACACGACCTGGGCGCGACCATCGAGACCACGCCGTTGATGCCGCCGCAGCAGCCTTATGCGCTGTTGCCGGCCGATCATCGTTTTGCGCAACAGGCCAAGGTGTCGCTGGCGGACCTGGTGCTGGAACCGATGATCTTGCTGGACGTGCTGCCGAGCCGCACCTACTTCGTCAGCATCTTCGAAGAGCGTGGGTTGACGCCGAATATCGTGTTCAGCTCGCCGTCGATCGAGATGGTGCGGGGGATGGTGGGGCGGGGGTTCGGATTTTCGATCCTGGTGACCAAGCCGTTCACCGAGTACACCTATGATGGGCAAAAAGTAGTGTGTGTACCGTTGGCGGAGACGGTCACAGGTTCAGGGTTATCGGCCGTGTGGCTGCGACGGGCACCGCTGACCAAGCCGGTGCAGTTGTTTGTGGATTACTGTCGCGAAGAACTCGCCCGCCTGCTCGGCTGACTGTCAGCTGCCCGAACGCGGCTTTTCCCGAGGGTCTTTACGACTGTCGGCCGGCTTGGGTGGTTTCTTGTCGGTATCCTTGGGTTTCTTGTCGCCGTCGGCCTGGCTGCTGGGGTAGGTTCCCGGCGGCAGGGCATTGGCTGCAGGTGCTTGGGTGTTGTCGCCAAATGCGGCGTGGGCGGGGCCTGTCAACAGGGCTGACAGGCTGACGATTAGCAAAATCCTTCGGGACATTCTGGTCTTCATGACGCAATCCCCTTATTGCCTAAAGGTTTGGCCTTGCTTAATTGGGAGTGTCTGCAGGAAATCAAAGTTTTATAAGGGTGACGCCGAGGCGACGAGCGGCCCTTCGCGCAATTTTTAATGAACCCTCAAGGCCGATGCTTGACCTAATGCTTACGACCTAGGAGGTGAAGCATGGAAATTCAATATATCTGGATCGGCTTGGCGGTGATTTTGCTGCTGTTGGAGTTGTGGGCGATCAATACCGTATTGCGCAGCACGGGGGGGTGGGAGAGCAAGGGGTTGTGGCTGGTGATCCTGATTTTTGTACCGCTGTTCGGCTTGATTGCCTGGGCGATGTTCGGGCCCAAGCGTGAGATGCCGGAACACCGCAAAAGCTGAACGAAACAGGCGCCTCGCTGGGCGCCTGTTTGCCTCAAACCTCTACTTGTAACACTTCCAATCCCAGCTGCTCATACGCTTCCACACTCGGCACATGCCACTCTGTAATCAACGTGTGAATGCGGCTGCACGGTGCCACCACAAAAGGCTCCACGGCACCGAGTTTGTCCGCCATGGTCACCGCTACCACATGGGAAGCGCTGTCGAGCAGTGCCTGCTTGACCGCCACTTCATCAAAATGCAGCGAGCTGATGCCCACTTGCGGGTGCAGCGCACAGACGCCGGTGAACAGCAGGTCGGCTTTGATGCCCTGGATCATTCGCACGGTTTCATGGCCGCTGGTGGACAGCGTCGCCGGGTTGAGTTGGCCGCCGGTGAGGATGACTTTCACGTCAGGATGGTCGGCCAAAGCGATGGCGATCATCGGTGATGTCGTGACCACGGTGAGGCGGATCGAGCGCGGCAATGACTGGGCAATCTGCAGCGTGGTCGAGCCGGAATCGAACAGTACGATTTGCCCCTCTTCCACACGGTCTGCCGCCAGCCGAGCGAGGTGACGCTTGGCCTCATTGGTCTCGCCGACGCGGGTGAAAAAGTCTTTTCCGGTGTCCTTGGGCCGGGGCAGGGCGCCACCGTGGACGCGTTGCAACAGCCCGGCGGCGGCGAGTTCGCCGAGGTCGCGGCGGATGGTGTCCTGGGACACGGCAAAGTGTTCCACCAGTTCCGAGGCGGTGACTTTGCCGTCGCGCTCCAGCAGCAACAGGATCTTCTGTTTGCGCAAAGAAGGCAGGTCGATGTCTTGATGAGTGCTGTGCATGTTTGTGCGCTTTTTTGCAGGTTTTTGCGAGATTAGCCTTACGGCTATCTAAACGCAATGGCTGGTTGCGCAGCCGATGGGCGGTTACTCTCAGCATTCAGTTCAGGGAGAGGTGACCTAGATGTCGTTGATCACAACCATCGAAGATTTACGCAAGCTCGCGCAAAAACGTGTCCCACGCATGTTCTACGACTACGCTGATTCTGGCTCCTGGACTGAGAGCACTTACCGGGCAAATGAAAGTGATTTTGCCAGCATCAAGTTCCGCCAGCGGGTGGCGCGCAACATTGATCAACGCTCGATCCGCGCCACGATGATCGGCCAGGAGATGGCCATGCCAGTGGCGCTGGCACCGACCGGATTGGCCGGGATGCAGCACGCCGATGGCGAGATTCTGACCGCGCGCGCCGCCGCAGCATTTGGCCTGCGCTACACCTTGTCGACCATGAGTATCTGCTCTTTGGAAGACATCGCCGAGCACGTCGGCCAGCCGTTCTGGTTCCAGCTCTATGTGATGCGCGACCGCGCCTTTATCGAACAGTTGATCGAGCGCGCCAAGGCTGCCGGTGTGGATGCCCTGGTGCTGACCCTCGACTTGCAGATCCTCGGCCAGCGCCACAAGGATTTGATCAATGGCCTGTCGGCGCCGCCGAAACTGACCTTGCCGAATATCCTCAACATGGCGACCAAGCCACGCTGGGTGATGGGCATGCTCGGCACTAAACGCCGGGGTTTCGGCAATATCGTCGGGCACGTGAACGGCGTGGCGGACATGAGTTCGCTGTCGTCCTGGACCGCCCAGCAATTCGACCCGCGCCTGAGCTGGGACGATGTGGAATGGATCAAGAAATGCTGGGGCGGCAAGTTGATCATCAAGGGCATCCTCGACGTGGAGGATGCACGCCTGGCTGCGAATGCCGGTGCCGACGCACTGGTGGTGAGTAATCACGGTGGTCGTCAATTGGACGGTGCGCCTTCGAGCATCAGCCAGTTACCGGCGATTGTCGAAGCGGTGGGCGAGCGCATTGAGGTGTGGCTCGACGGTGGCATTCGTTCCGGCCAGGACGTGCTCAAGGCGATGGCATTGGGCGCCAAGGGCACCATGATCGGCCGCCCGCATTTGTATGGTCTGGGCGCCATGGGCGAGGCGGGTGTGACCAAGGCGCTTGAGATCATCGCCCGTGAGTTGGACGTGTCGATGGCCTTGTGTGGGTATAACGATATACGCGATGTGAATCGCGAGATTTTGTTGCCCGGTACATTTCCTGAAAGCGTTTGCTGAGCAAAAAAAACGTAAAAATATAAAAAGAGTTGTCCACGAAAACCGTGGGTATCTCTGTGGATAACTTTGCGAAGCCCCGGCAGGGTTGGCGATTTTGGCAGAGGTTATTATTTGATCAACTTCTGTTTTGGCCCAGCATGGGCAGGGTTTGCGCTTGACACGCAAGCGCGAACCCAGTGCCGAAATACGCTTTTACGAGTCGCCGCTGCGACCTGTGGAGTGTGTGACTACCTGCGCCGGCATCTTCGCTTGCATCAGCTTGTCCAGCGCCTGGCCATAGCTGCGACCCGCCAGGCTCATGCTGTTGTTATGGCTGGCACCGGGCACCATTAACAGCCGCTTGGGTTCCTGGGCGGCTTCAAACAATTGCTGGCTGAAACGCGGCGGTACGTAGCGATCGTCCAGGCCATGCACCACCAGCAGCGGCATATGGATATCGGCAATCTTGTCGATGGAATCGAATTTCTGCGACAGCAACCAGCGCACCGGCAATGAGGTGTTCGCCACGGCCGTGGCCACATCCGCCAGCGACGTGAAGGTGGATTCGATCACCAGCCCGCGCACCGGCAGCGGAGTCTGCCTGCCCAATTCGGCAGCCAGGTCGATGGCCACTGCGCCGCCGAGTGAGTGCCCGTAGATCAGGCGTTTATTCGGGTCCGGTTGCAGCACCTGGAAACGCTCCCAGGCGATGCGCGCGTCTTCATACACGGTGGTTTCCGACGGCAGTTCGCCGTGGCTCTGGCCGAAGCCGCGATAGTCGATAGCCAGTACCGAATAACCCAGGGCGTGCAGTTGCTCGATGCGAAACAGTTGCCCGGTCAGGTTCCAGCGTACGCCGTGCAGGTAGAGGATGGCGGGCGCGTCTTTCTTGTCCACCGGGTACCACCAGCCATGGATATTCTGTCCGGCTTTGAAACTGGCCGGCTTGAGTTCGAATTCCTGCACTGCCTTGGGCAAGCCGCTGTACCAACTGGCGGTGCCCGGCTCGATGCGAAACACCAGCTCGCGCTCCTTGTGTTGCAGCACAGCACAGCCTACCGGCAGGCCGACGATCAACAACGCCATGCACACCAGGGGAAACCAGCGCAGGCTCAGGCGCGAGAAGAAACGAGAGGACATGAAGGTTCCAGGAAAAAGGTGAAGCAGGGGTTTTACCAGATGGCCCAATCAGGCAGGAATTAATTCGACAGCCGTCAACGGGGATTGCTTGCAAAGTATTACAGCATTGAACAAGGCGCGCCGAGGTTGTTAGGGTGGGCGGCCCGAACAGGAGAGCAAGCACATGGACTTCACAGGCAAAACCGCACTTGTCACCGGCGGCGCACGCGGGTTGGGGCTCAGCTACGCACGGGCTTTGGCCCTGGGTGGCGCACGGGTGGTGATCAGCGATATCGGTGCCGACAATGCCGGCGCGGGCAGCGATGCCTCGGTGGTCCAGGCAGCGGCAGAAACCCTGCAGGCCGAAGGCTTGAACGTGATCGGCCATGGGGGCGACCTGTCCACGAACGCGGGCTGCGAGCAACTGATCGCGTACGCCATCGAGGCCTTCGGCCAACTCGACATCCTGATTCACAACGCCGGCTGGGTCGGTTACCAGCCCATCGCCGACCTCGACGCCGCGTTCCTGCAACGTGCCATGGACATCAACCTCTACGCACCGCTGTGGCTGTGCAAGCACGCCTGGCCGCACCTGCTGCGCTCATCTGCACCGCGCATCATCCTCACCACCTCCGACCGCGCCATGTACGCACAGTATGAGCAGGCCGGCCTGGTGGCCTACAGCGCCGGCAAGATGGCGCAACTGGGGATCATGAACGCGTTGAGCCATGAGGGCGCGGAGGCCGGGATCAAGGTCAATGCAATCTCGCCGGTTGCCAAGACGCGCATGTGGGGCGTGACTGAAGAACCGGATGAACTCAAGCCCGACTGGGTGACGCCGGGTGTGCTGTTTCTCGCCTCTGAGCAGTGCCAGGACACAGGCTATATCCTGCGCGCCAGCAACGGCCAATTCACGGCCACGCGCTTCACCGAAAACCCAGGGGTGGACTACCCGCGCAACCTGGCACGGATCAAGGCGAGTAGCGCGGAAGCCGTCGCCTGCGCCTGGGACAGCATCAAACAAGCCCAACCTCTTTCTTGAGAAACCCGAGCATGGACAACAGCCCCGTTCGCATCACCGCCGAAGAAACCCTCTCGGAAAACTGGTACCTGCTGAAAAAATACAGCTTCGACCTGCGCCGCCGCGACGGCAGTTGGCAAGCCCAGACCCGCGAGGTGTACGACCGCGGCAATGGCGCGACCATCCTGCTGTACAACCGCGAGCAGCGCACGGTGTTGTTGATCCGCCAGTTTCGCATGCCGACGTTCGTCAACGACTACCACGGCTACCTGATCGAAGCGGCCGCCGGCTTGCTCGACAATGCCAGCCCCGAAGAACGTATTCGCCTGGAAGCGGAAGAAGAAACCGGGTATCGCGTGGGGCATGTGGAGAAGATCTATGCGGCGTTCATGAGCCCGGGGTCGGTGACGGAG
>NZ_JACART010000083.1:0-2070 GCF_013386445.1 Pseudomonas sp. P7759 | reverse complement strand
CCGCCGCAGATCTGTACTGGATGTCCCGTTACCTGGAGCGCGCCGAGAACCTGGCGCGCATGCTCGAAGTCAGTTATTCCCTGTCATTGATGCCCCAGGCCGGGCGCAGTGACGGCCTGGATGAGCTGGCCATGTCGTTGCTCAGCAGCGGCACCCTGGACAGTTACCTGGAGCGCCATAAACAGCTGGATGCCGAGCGCATGCTGCACTTTTTTGCACTCGACGAAGAAAACCCCGCAAGCATCTACAACTGCCTGCGTGCCGCACGCGGCAATGCCCACGCGGTACGCGGGCGCATCACCGCCGACATGTGGGAAAACCTCAACGCCACCTGGCTGGAAATGCGCAGCATCGCTGCCGGCGGCCTGGCGCGGCATGGCATCAGTCACTTCTGTGATTGGGTCAAGCAGCGCTCGCACCTGTTTCGGGGAGCGACGTCCGGGACGATCATGCGCAATGACGCCTATCGGTTTATCCGCCTGGGCACCTTTGTCGAACGTGCGGACAACACCCTGCGCCTGCTGGATGCGCGCTACGAGATGTTTGGCGAGGAGTCGGAAGAGGTCAGCGACTTGTCGGCACGCGGTTATTACCAGTGGAGCGCCCTGCTCCGCGCGTTGTCGTCGTTCGAGGCGTATACCGAGCTGTACCCGAATGCTTTGAATGCCCGTTCCGTGTCCGAGTTGCTGCTGTTGCGCAGTGATGTGCCGCGTTCGTTGCATGCCTGCATCGAAGAACTGAGCCATATCCTGGCGGACCTGCCCGGCAGTTATGGGCGCACGGCGCAGCGTTTGGCGGCAGAGTTCGAGGCGCGGCTGAGGTATACCGGGATCGACGAGATTCTTGAGGAGGGATTGCACGCCCGTCTCACGGACTTTATCGACACCGTGCGCGAGTTGGCGCGGGCGATTCACAGCTCGTACCTGGAGATGGTCTAAGTGCGCTTAGGTCACTTATCTGTAAGTTAGGGTGATTGACCCTGTTTGGATACCGCTCTTATGTTGGGCAGGTGAAATGCCTTCCCACCATAAGAACAGGTACAGAACATGTCCGAACTCACGCTCAACACTGCAGCGGCACACACCCTGCAACGCTGGCATGCCATGTTGGCCAATCGTGACCTCAAGGCCCTGCCCGAACTGTTGGCGCCCGACGCCGTCTTCCGCTCGCCTATGGCTCATACGCCCTACCCTGGCGCGCCGGTGGTGTCGATGATCCTCAATACGGTGATCAACGTCTTCGAAGACTTTACTTATCACCGTGAACTCGCCACCGGCGATGGCCTGAGTGTGGTGCTGGAATTCAGCGCGCGCGTGGGCGACAAGCAGCTCAAGGGCATCGACCTGATCCGCTTCAACGAACTAGGGCAGATCATCGAGTTTGAAGTGATGGTCCGCCCGTTGAGCGGGCTGCAAGCCCTGGGTGTGGAAATGGGCCGGCGCCTGGCACCTTACCTGGCCAAGGCCAAAGGCTGATTACTGGTTTTTCACCAGCACCGGCTCGGCGCTGTATTGCTCTGGAAACAGCTTTTTCAGTTGCGCCACTTTCGGCAGGTCGTTGATCACGATGTAGGGGTAAGACGGGTTCTCGGTGAGGAAGTCCTGATGGTAGGACTCCGCCGGGAAGAACGCCTTACCCATTTCGATCTGGGTGACGATGGGTTTGTCGAAGGATTTAGCGGCATCCAACTGGGCGATGTAGGCCTGGGCGACTTTTTGCTGCTCGGCATTCTGCGCGAAGATTGCAGATCGGTATTGGGTACCGGTGTCCGGGCCCTGGCGGTTGAGTTCGGTGGGGTTGTGGGCGACCGAGAAATAGATCTGCAGCAGTTTGCCGTAGCTGACTGTGCTCGGGTCGTAGGTGACGGACACGGACTCGGCGTGGCCGGTATCGCCCTCGCTGACGGATTCGTACTGCGCCGTACTCGCCGCCCCACCGTCGTAGCCTGAGACTGCGTTTTTCACGCCTTGTACGTGTTGGAATACCCCCTGCACGCCCCAGAAACAGCCACCGGCGAACACGGCGGTTTGCAGGTTGCCTGAGGTTGCAGGCAGGTCCAGGGCCGGCGGC
>NZ_JACART010000082.1:0-1106 GCF_013386445.1 Pseudomonas sp. P7759 | reverse complement strand
GCGCCGCCAGCAACCCGGACCCGGAAGTGTTTGCCTACGCCGCCGCCCAGGTGTTCAGCGCGATGAACGCCACCCTGCGGCTCAAGGGTTCCAACTATGTGCTGTGGGGTGGCCGCGAGGGCTATGAAACCCTGCTCAACACCGACCTCAAGCGCGAGCGCGAACAGCTGGGGCGTTTCATGCGCATGGTGGTGGAGCACAAGCACAAGATCGGCTTCAAGGGCGACCTGCTGGTCGAGCCCAAGCCCCAGGAGCCGACCAAGCACCAATACGACTACGACAGCGCCACGGTGTTCGGCTTCCTGCATGAGTACGGGCTGGAACAGGAGATCAAGGTGAACATCGAGGCCAACCACGCGACCCTGGCCGGGCACAGCTTTCATCATGAGATTGCCACCGCCGTGTCCCTGGGGATCTTCGGCAGTATCGACGCCAACCGGGGCGACCCGCAGAACGGCTGGGACACCGACCAGTTCCCCAACAGCGTCGAGGAAATGACGCTCGCCACCTATGAAATCCTCAAAGCTGGCGGGTTCAAAAATGGCGGCTATAACTTCGACTCCAAGGTGCGTCGCCAGAGCCTGGATGATGTGGACCTGTTCCACGGTCATGTGGCGGCCATGGATGTGCTTGCCCTGGCACTGGAGCGCGCGGCGGCAATGGTCGAGAACGACCGGCTGCAGCAATTCAAGGACCAGCGTTATGCCGGCTGGCAACAGCCGCTGGGCCACGCGGTGCTGGCGGGGGAATTCAGCCTGGAATCGCTGGCCGAGCATGCCTTCGCTCATGAGTTGAACCCGCAGGCGGTGAGTGGTCGGCAGGAGATGCTGGAAGGCATTGTGAATCGCTTTATCTACCGGTGACATTTGCGCGACAAATCTCTGCACGGAGCGTCGAGAGACGCTCTACAGTCTTACCCGCATCACGCTGTGTCTTTCCAAAAACAATAAAAGGACGCACCACCATGAAGTCATTCAAACGCACCCTCATCGCCACTGCCCTGGCCCTGCTCGCCCTGCCCGTCATGGCCGACTCAGCGCACCCGAAAATCGGTTTTTCCATCGACGACCTGCGCCTGGAACGTTGGTCCCGCGACCGTGACTACT
>NZ_JACART010000081.1:0-22658 GCF_013386445.1 Pseudomonas sp. P7759 | reverse complement strand
GCTTTTCCAAAGTGACCCGCTGTAAGAGCGGAACCAATAGCCGCCGTTACCCAAAAAACGGATATGTACACCCGCAAAAAGGCACACCACTATGAGCCTGCTCCCGTACGCCTGGGCCAAATCCCAACGCATCCTCCTGCGCCCCACCGAAGCCGGCCACCTGCTAACCGTGTGCCCCTCAACCCCCGGCTGGTCCATCAGCGAAGTCCACCGCCAATTCGGCCAATCCACCCTCGAACACGTGCGCGACGACGAACTCGACGGCCTGCTCACCAGCGCCTACGCCGACACCGGCAGCGCCGCCGCCGTAGTGGGCGCCGCCGAAAACGAAGTCGACCTCGACCGCCTCATGCAAGACATGCCCGAAATCACCGACCTGCTCGACACCCAGGACGGTGCCCCGGTGATCCGCATGATCAACGCCTTGCTCACCCAAGCTGCCCGCGACGAAGCCAGCGACATCCACATCGAGCCCTACGAAACCCACTCCGTGGTGCGCTACCGCGTCGACGGCACGCTGCGTGACGTGGTCTCGCCGCGCAAGGCCCTGCATGGCGCGCTGGTCTCACGGATCAAGATCATGGCCCAACTCGATATCGCCGAAAAACGCCTGCCACAGGACGGCCGTATCGCCCTGCGCGTAGCCGGGCGGCCCATCGACATTCGGGTGTCCACGGTGCCCACCGGCCATGGCGAACGCGTCGTCATGCGCCTGCTGGACAAACAAGCCGGGCGCCTGCAGCTGGAAACCCTGGGCATGGAACCGCAATTGCTGGCACGCCTGGATACCCTGATTCGCCAACCCCACGGCATCGTGCTGGTCACCGGCCCCACCGGCAGTGGCAAGACCACCAGCCTGTACGCCGCCCTGGCTCGGTTGGATGCGAGCACCAGCAACATCCTCACCGTGGAAGACCCGGTGGAATACGACCTGCCGGGCATCAGCCAGATCCAGGTGAACGCCAAGATCGACATGACCTTCGGCCTGGCCCTGCGGGCGATCCTGCGCCAAGACCCGGACATCATCATGATCGGTGAAATCCGTGACCTAGAGACCGCGCAAATCGCCGTGCAGGCCTCGCTCACCGGCCACCTGGTGCTCGCAACCTTACACACCAACGATGCGGTGTCGGCGGTCAACCGGCTGATTGATATGGGCGTCGAACCGTTCCTGTTGGCCTCGTCGTTGCTCGGTGTATTGGCCCAGCGTCTGGTGCGTCGCCTGTGCCCGCACTGCAAGCAGGAAGACCCGGCCGCGCCGGGCACGTGGCGTCCGGTTGGGTGTGCGCAGTGCAACCAGATCGGCTACAGCGGCCGAACCGGTATCCATGAATTGTTTTGCGTCGATGACGATGTGCGCAGCCTGATCCACCAGGGCGCCAACGAGCAGGACCTGCGCCTGGCCGCGCGCCGTGCCGGGATGTTCAGCATGCGTGAAGACGGCGAGCGCTGGGTGCGCAGCGGCGCCACCGCGCCTGAAGAAATCTTGCGTGTGACACGGGACGCCTGATGAATCGCTATCGTTATGAGGCCGCCGATGCCAGCGGCAAAGTCGAGGCCGGGCATGTGGAGGCCGACAGCCAGAGCGGGGCCTTTGCCAATCTGCGTAGCCGGGGTTTGACGGCGTTGCTGGTGCAGATCGAAGGTAATCAACAAACGGCGGCCGGCAGCAACCTGTTCACCGCCAAGCTGTCGGACAACGACCTGGCGTGGGCCACGCGGCAACTGGCGAGCCTGTTGGGCGCGAGCCTGCCGTTGGAAGCCGCCTTGAGTGCCACGGTGGAGCAGGCCGAGAAAAAACACATCGCCCAGACCCTTGCCGCTGTGCGTGCAGATGTGCGTGGGGGCATGCGCTTGGCGGATGCATTGGCGGCGCGGCCACGGGATTTCCCATCGATCTACCGCGCGTTGATTGCAGCGGGGGAGGAGTCCGGCGACCTGGCCCAGGTGATGGAGCGCCTGGCTGACTACATCGAGGAACGCAACAACCTGCGCGGCAAGATCCTCACCGCGTTCATCTACCCCGGCGTGGTGGGGCTGGTGTCCATCGGCATTGTGATTTTCCTGCTGAGCTACGTGGTGCCGCAGGTGGTCAGTGCGTTTTCCCAGGCGCGTCAGGATCTGCCGGGGTTGACCCTGGCGATGCTCAACGCCAGTGACTTTATTCGCGCCTGGGGCTGGCTGTGTTTTGCCGGGATCGTTGGCGGCTTCTGGAGCTGGCGCTTGTATTTGCGCAACCCGGTGGCGCGTTTGAGTTGGCATAGCCGGGTGTTGCGCCTGCCGCTGATCGGGCGTTTTGTGCTGGGCCTGAACACCGCGCGGTTCGCCTCGACCCTGGCGATTCTCGGTGGTGCCGGGGTGCCGCTGTTGCGCGCTCTGGAAGCGGCGAGGCAGACCCTGTCCAATGATCGGCTGAGTCAGTGTGTCAACGACGCCACGGCCAAGGTACGCGAGGGCGTCAACCTGGCCCCGGCGCTGGCGGTGGAGAAGGTGTTCCCGCCGGTGTTGATCCACCTGATCGCCAGCGGCGAGAAAACCGGCTCGCTGCCACCGATGCTGGAGCGTGCGGCGCAGACCCTGTCGCGGGATATCGAGCGCCGCGCCATGGGCATGACCGCGTTGCTGGAGCCGCTGATGATCGTGGTGATGGGCGCCGTGGTGCTGGTGATTGTCATGGCGGTGCTGTTGCCGATCATTGAAATTAATCAACTGGTCACGTAGCTCACCCGACCGACCTCGGGTTCCTCATTGCGTCACATTTTCACACCCAGCGCGGCCTCCAGCCGCGCCTGCTGAAACCTCGCTGTCACCTGCGCCCAAACCGCCCAAAACCATGACCAAAACACCCGAGAATCTTTTTAGAAATCAAGGTGTTCCTCCCGAGGTTTTTTCCCACAGTTGTCATCGGGAACTGCGACTTTCTCTCCATGGTTTTCACCCCCAGCCACCCCCGCAATACGGCTTGGGACCGAAGCCATGGCGTCATGCAAGAGCCATCTACCCCAAACGTACAAACACGACGAAAGGAGATTCTTCATGTTTAAGCGCAACGTTCTCGCGGTATCCATGACCCTCGCTGCACTGTGCTCGGCCCAGGCTGCAATGGCCGACATCAACGGCGGCGGCGCAACTCTGCCACAAGCGCTGTACCAGACATCCGGCGTGTTGACCGCAGGTTTTGCCCCTTACATCGGTGTGGGCAGCGGCAATGGCAAGGCAGCTTTCTTGACCAACGACTACACCAAGTTGAAGGCTGGCGTTTCCAACCTGAACGTGCACTGGGCGGGCAGCGATTCCAAACTGAGCGCCACTGAACTGTCGACCTACGTATCGGCCAAGCAACCAACCTGGGGCAAGCTGATCCAGGTGCCATCGGTGGGTACTTCGGTTGCCATCCCTTTCAACAAAAGCGGTACTGCTGCCGTTGACCTGAGCGTCAACGAGCTGTGCGGTGTGTTCTCCGGTCGTATCGCCGACTGGAGCGGTATCACAGGTTCGGGTCGCAGTGGCGCCATCAAAGTGGTTTACCGCACCGAAAGCAGTGGCACCACCGAGCTGTTCACGCGCTTCCTGAATGCCAAGTGCGCTGAAACCGGCACCTTCAATGTCACCACCACCTTCGGCACCAGCTACACCGGTGGCTTGCCTGCCGGTGCTGTTTCCGCAACTGGCAGCCAAGGCGTGATGACCACCCTGGCCGGTACCGACGGCGGTATCACCTACATGAGCCCTGACTTTGCCGCCCCGACCCTGGCCGGTCTGGATGACGCAACTAAAGTCGCTCGCGTGGGCAAGGACGTAGTCAACGGTGTGGCGGTCCAGGGTGTATCGCCGGCTTCGAGCAACGTATCCGCTGCCATCAACGCTGTTCCATTGCCAGCTGTTGCTGACCGTGGCAACCCTGACGCTTGGGTTCCCGTGTTCGGCAAAGCCAACACCGCAGGTGTGGTGCCTTACCCAACGTCGGGCTACCCAATCCTGGGCTTCACCAACGTGATCTTCAGCCAGTGCTACGCCGATGCCACCCAGACCACCCAAGTGCGTGACTTCTTCACCAAGCACTACGGTTCGTCTGCCAACAACGACGCAGCGATCGAAGCCAACGCTTTCGTGCCACTGCCAAACAACTGGAAAATCGCTATTCGCGGTAGCTTCCTGACCGCTTCCAATGCCCTGAGCATCGGCAACACCAACGTCTGCAACGGCATCGGTCGTCCGCAGTAACCCAAGCGTTCACCGACCGGCAACACCTGATCAGCAACGGCCTGTGCCGTTGCTGATTTTTGCGTTTGTGTCGTTTTGCCCCGCACTAACAGCCTCATGTGAACTTTCCATGACAGAAGTTCAGTCGCGCCCCTCGCCAACCGCCTAACCCTCATACGTGAGCTTGTCTTGCCCCTGGGCTAAAACAAAGAAGGAAGATTCCAGATGGTCCGCTGCAAATCACCGGTAAACCTGAAAGCCCAAGCGACTGTCCTGCGCCTCAAGCCGTTGGCCCATGCCATTGCGCTGTTGATGGTGGCGGGTAATGCCCAGGCGGCCACAGCGTTCAGTTCCGGCTGGTTTGCCGACAAGGGCGCGTCCCAGGCGGCCACGGCGGCGCGCACTGGCGCGGGCCAGGTGCCGGGGATTCCCTCATTGAACCAGCAGGCGCGGGTCAAGCAGCAGTTGTCGCGCTCCATCAGCACCTTGAACACCAGCGTCGCGGCGATCGCGGCCCAGCAGGCCGCACAAGCGGCGGGGCGCCAGGCGGCATTCGGCCAGGTCTCTAACGTTCCCGATGGCCTGGGCAAGGGCGGCTTGCAGGTGGACAACGGCCTGACCCAGGGCTGGACCAACGCCAAGGGCCCGACCCAGAGCCAGTCCGGTGGCAAGACCACGGTGACCATCGAGCAGACCGCCGACAAGGCAATCCTCAACTGGGAAACGTTCAACGTCGGGCGCAACACCACCGTGGATTTCCAGCAGCAGGCCAGTTGGGCGGTGCTCAACCGCGTCAACGATCCCAATGCGCGCCCCAGTGAGATCCAGGGCCAGATCAACGGCGCCGGTACGGTGATGATCATGAACCGCAACGGCGTGGTGTTCAGCGGCACCAGCCAGGTCAACGTGCGTAACTTGGTGGCGGCGGCAGCGACCATCACCGACGATCAGTTCACCCAGCGCGGCCTCTACGTCGATGCCAACGGCACCCAGCCGACCTTCACCGATGCGGCAGGCAAGGTCGAAGTGCAGCGCGGAGCATTGATCCAGACCCACAATCCGGCCACCTCCACCGACGCCGGCGGCTATGCCTTGCTGCTCGGTACCGAAGTGGAAAACGCCGGCACTATCATCACCGCCAAGGGCCAGACCACCCTGGCCGCCGGTGACAGCTTCTACATTCGCAAGGGCGTCGGCACCACCGGCAACGACCGCTCCACCACGCGCGGCAACGAGGTGGCGACCCGTCTCAACGCCGGCAGCAGCGCCGGCAAAGTCACCAACAGTGGTCTGATCATGGCCTCCACCGGCGACATCACCCTGACCGGGCATCAGGTGCAACAAAACGGCGTGGCCCTGGCCAGCACCTCGGTGGACACACGCGGCACGATTCACCTGCTCAACTCCGCCACCGACTCCACCGGCAGCGTAACCCTGGGCGAGGGCAGCACCACCGCGATCCTGTTGGACAGCAGTGGCAGCACCGCGCTCAACGGCCAGAAGGATAACGGCCTGATCAAGCTTGATGGCACGCCTGCGAACCTGATCACTGGCCAGTTCAACAACCTCAGCACCGTGGCCGACCGCAGCGACCAGTCGCGCATCGAGATCGTCAGTGGCGGCACCGTCGATTTCCAGAAAGGCTCGATCACCCTGGCTACCGGTGGCCAGGTGGCGGTCAGCGCCACCGGGCGCAGTCTGGTGCGCGATGGGGCGATGATCGATGTGTCGGGTGCGGTCGGCGTCAAGGTGTCGATGGAATCCAACAACATCAAGATCAACGTGCAGGGCAACGAGCAGCGCGATGCACCGGTCAACCGTGACGGTGGGCAACTGATCAACAACGATGTGTGGGTGGACCTGCGCGAGCTGGTATTTGTACCGGCAGGCACGAATGGCTATGCGACGGACCGCTGGTACACGGCCGGCGGCCTGCTGGAAGTGGGCGGTTACCTCGGCACCCAGGGCCACTCGGTCGGCGAATGGATGGCCCAGGGCGGCACCGTGACGTTCACTGGCAAGGACGTGGTGACCCAGCAGGGTGCGCAGATCAACCTGTCGGGCGGCACTGTGGATGTGCAGGCCGGTTATATCCAGCAGACCTGGCTCAAGGGGCCCAATGGCCAGCTGTATGAACTGTCCAAGGCGCCGGGCGATATCCTTTATTCGGGGTTATACAAAGGCTATGAAGACAACAGCGTACGCTGGGGCCAGACCGAGTATTACTACAACCCGCTGATTGCGCCGCAACGTCGTTATGAGGCCGGTTACACCGTTGGCCGCGACGCCGGCAAGCTGGTCATCGGCACCACCAGCGCGGTGCTGGAAGGGCAAGTGATCAGCGATGTGTTCCAGGGCGACCGCCAGACCCAGGCGCCGAACATCAACCTCGACGGTTACCAGCAATCCAAGAAGGCCATGGCCCAGCGGGCGCAGTTGATCATCGGGCAGTACATTCCGATCTACAACAAGACCACCGGCACCCTGCGCTATGCCCTCAGCGGCACCGCCGACCAGGTGCTGATCGATAGTAATACCCAGAAAATCGCCGACGGCCTGGACCTCACCACCGCCTTGCCGGCGGATCGCCAAGGCAAGATGGTGCTCGACAGCGACCAGCTCAACGGTTACCAGTTGGGTGCGATCAAGGTGGGCGCCAAGCAGCAGATCACGGTGAATGGCGCGCTCAAGGTGGCAGACGGCGGCGACATCACCTTGTTCGGACCGGGGGTCGGTATCAACGCCAATCTCACCGCCCGGGGGGGCAGTATCAACGCGGGCAACATCCTCAATCAGGTCAACCTCAACTCGGGCAACACCGTCGGCGATGTGATCCTCGCGGGCAGCGGACGGGTCGATGTGGCGACAGGCGTCAAGCTGGACGCCGCTGGGCGCTGGAACAATCTGGCACTGGAGCCGAGCCTTCGTGAAGGCGTGGCCTATGTGAACGGCGGCAGGGTGTCGCTGCGCAGCACCGGCAACCTGAACCTGGCGTCAGGCAGCGTGGTGGATGCGTCTTCCGGCGCCACGCTCGGGGTGGATGGCAAGCTCATCGGCGGCAAGGGCGGTGACGTGACCTTGGGGGCACTGGGCAGCCTGGGGCTGGAGGGCGAGATTCGTGGTTATGGTGTCAATGGCGGCGGCACCCTGGCGTTGCAGGCCCGCAAGGTACAGATCGGCAACAGCGATGGGGCGCCTGACGCCGGCACCGTGCAACTGGCGCAAGACTTCTTCAACAAGGGCTTCTCGGCCTATGACATCACCGGCAACGAGGGCCTGCTGGTCACTGACGGCACCCAGGTGGATGTCACCACGCCGGTGTATCGCCTTGGCGAGCAGACGTCCGCTGCGCCAACCGGTGGCAACCCTGCCACGGTATTGGAGCGCTGGACCCCTGCGCTGTATCAGGAAGACGCTGCCAAAGGCGTGCTGACCCAGCGCCGTGGCGCGAGCCTGACCCTGACCGCCGGCCGGCAGGAATCCACGGCGGCCGAACTGGCTACCACGGCCCTGACAGTGGGCCGGGGCGCGGTGATCAACGTCGACCCGGGCCAGAGCATCAACCTGCGCAGCGTCGGCCAATTGACCCTGAACGGCACGCTCAATGCCTGGGGCGGCAGCGTCAGTCTGGGTGGCCTGACCGCTGTCGGTTCCGAGGTGGCCAATGCCGCCGGGCATAACCGCTCGATCTGGGTCGGCGACCACGCGGTGATCGATGTGGCAGCCCGTGCGGTCAGTGCCGCGGACAATCGCGGTCGCCTCTACGGCCAGGTCAGCAAGGGTGGCAGGATCAGCCTCGGCGGCGAAATTGACCTGGCCACCGGGATTGCCAAGACCAGCGACCTGTTTGTGGTGGTGCGCGACGGCGCGCGCCTGAACGCTTCCGGTGCTCAGGCAATGCTCGACATTCCGGGCCAGGGCCGGGTGCAGGTGGCCAGCAATGGCGGCAGCATCAGCTTTGCGTCCAACAACGGCCTGTATCTGGATGGCAGCTTTGTCGCCCAGGCCGGCGGTGCCGGTGCGGCGGGCGGCAGTTTGTCGCTGGCACTGGAAACGCCTTACTACCTCAAGGCGGCGGTCACCGACTCGGTGCTCAAGGTGCGTGAACTGGTGCTCAGCCAGTCCCATCAAGCCAGCCCCCTCCCGAATACCCTCGAGTACGGTCATGGCCGCCTCGGTGTGGACCAGGTCACCACCGGCGGCTTTGATAACCTGGCCTTGCTCAGCAATGGCGTGTTGAGCTTCGACGGTGATGTGTCGCTGAACATGGGGCAAAGTCTGCGCCTGTACAGCGGGGCCATGGGCCTTGCCGAAAACGCCGCCGCCAACGCTCGCATCAACCTGTCTGCGCCTTATCTGCTGCTGGCCGGCATCCTTGCGCCGCTTGACCCCAGCAAGGACCAGTACCTGCATCCGGTACTCGCGTCCAACATGTCGCAACGTGCCAGCCAGGCGCTGTTCCAGGCCAGTGGCAACCTGATCGATGTGCGCGGCAATGTGCTGTTTGGCAACAAGAGTGACCTGACGTTGAGCGATGCCAGCAAGCAGGGCATCGATCGCCGTGGGTTCGATGATGTGCAGTTGAGCAGCCAGGGTGACCTGCGGTTCCTGGCCGGTGCCGGGGCGGATGTGATCGCGCAGGGCATCAGTACTCAGTTGATGACCAAAGGCGATATGACGCTGCGCGCCGCGCAGTTGTACCCGGCGACGGAAGTCGGCGCACGGGTGCTGGCCGGTTTTATCGATGCCTTCTCTGGCTTCAAGTACGACCCGACCCGCACCTTGACGATCGCGCGCACGGGGACTGCTGATGCCGCCATGCCGTACTCGGCGTTCGGCCGGCTGCAACTGGGCGGCCCCACGATCAAGCAGGGCGGGGTGGTACGTGCGCCCCTGGGCCTGATCGAAATCGGCAACCTGGGGGCCAGCCGCGTCGAGCTGCTGCCCGGCAGCCTGACATCGGTGAGTGGCAAGGGCCTGGTGCTGCCCTACGGCGGCACCGTGGACGGCCAGGTCTACAAGTACAACGGCAAGACCGTGACATTCCTTGGGCAGGGGGCGTTGCCCAACGCGAACGGCAGCCTGAATGTCGGGATGGTCCTGGGTGGCGAATCGGTGGCGGTGCAGCCTGGCGCTATCGTGGACCTGTCCGGCGGCGGCGAGCTGCTCGGGGCCGGGTTTATTTCCGGGCGCGGCGGTTCTACCGATGCGCGCTACAACCCCTTGGTGCAATTCGGGGCAACCGGCGGTTTTGTGTTGCCGGGGCTGGGCACCAACCCGGTCTATGCGATCGTGCCGGGCGTGCAACCAGGGTATGCCCCGGTGGGGCCGGAGGGCGGGGCGAGCGACCCGTTGATTGGCCAGCAAATCACGATTGGTGCCGGCGTGCCGGGGCTGACAGCGGGCACCTACACTTTGATGCCGTCCACATATGCCCTGATGCCGGGGGCCTTCCGCCTGGAAATCAACGGCTTGGCGGGGCTCGGCAGCGAGGGCACGCCACAGCTGCTGCGCAACGGCTCATGGTCGACTGCGGGGCGCTTGTCCATCGCCAATACCGGCATCGGCAACAGTACGGCGAGCCAGGTGATCCTCACCTCCGCCGACACCTTGCGCCGTTATTCCCAATACAACGAGACCAGTTATGCGCAATTCGCCGTGGCCGATGCAGCCCGGCTTGGGGTGCCGCGTGCGTTGTTGCCGGTGGATGCCAAGACCCTGCAACTTAACCTGAGCCCGGGTGCGGGTGCCAATGCCTTTTCGTTCAAGGGTATCGGTCGCTTCGAGGCCGCCGACGGCGGCTACGGTGGCACCGTGGCGTTGACCAATGGCAACAAGAGCACGGGCAAGGACATTGAGATTGTCGCGGCAGGCAAGGGCGCGACCACGGGTTTCAGCGGCATCAGCGTCGAGGCCGACAGCCTCAACGCGCTCGGCGCGGCGCGTCTGTTGATCGGTGGCCTGACGGTAGTGACCTACGGTCAGGGCGGCAACTACATCAACCTGGCCAACGGTGCCTTGAGCAACATCAACCTGCGCGAAGGCGCGAACCTGGCGGCGCCGGAAGTGTTGCTGGTGTCTTCTACCGGCAAGATAACCGTCGAACAGGGGGCCTCGATCAACACCATTGGTCGCGGCAACGCCAGTTATGACGCACGTGACGGCTTTGTCTACAACATGCCCAATATGCTGGCGGTGTCCAACGGCCTGCTCAACGTGGTCGCAGCAACGCCGATGGCGGGTGTGACCAGCGGCGGGATCGAGCTGGGGGCTTGCACCAGCGCGCCGTGCAGCGGCCAGACCGCTCTGTACTCCGAAGGCACGCTCGTGGCCTTGACCGACAGCACCCTGCAGATGGGGGCGGACGTGCGTTATGGCACCCGCCACCTGAACCTGGGCGTATCCAGCATCAACGTCGGTAGCCCCGAAGCCCTGGCTGCTGCCGCTGCCGGCAATCGCCTGCCGGTGGGCATGACCCTCACCCAGCAAGTCCTGGAGCGCCTGCTGCGGGGTGACACTCAATTTGGCGCGCCGGCCCTGGAAACCCTGCAGCTGTCGGCACGCGACAGCTTCAACTTCTATGGCACCACGACCCTGGACACTTACGATTCGGCGACCGGCAAGTCGATGCTGAGCAACCTGATGCTGTCCACGCCGGCCATTTATGGTTCGGGCGGCGCCAACGATGTGGCCACCATCCACACCGCCAACCTGATCTGGCAGGGGGCCGAGACACCGCCTGTGGCGGCAGTGACCGACGGTGCCGGCAGCGGCAGTGGGCGCCTGGATATCCATGCCGAGCGCATCGAGTTCGGCTATGGGGATTTTGCCCAGCCAAGCACCACCCAGTCCTTGGGCCGCCTGGCCCTGGGCTTTGCCAACGTCAACCTGAACGCCAGCCAGCGCATCACCGCCAACCATAAAGGCAGCCTCTCGGTGTACCAGCGTCAGGGCGCGTATGACGCGGTCAAGGGCTTTGCCTACAGTGGCGGCAACCTGAATATCCTCACACCTTTGATGACCGGTGAAGCCGGCTCAGTCAACCGGATCACTGCCGGTGGCGCCATTGATGTGAGCGCCTCGGCGGGTCCGGTGGGCGAGGCGAAAGGCATTGGCGGCGAGTTGTCTTTGCAGGGCGACAGCATCCGCCTGGCCAGCGCGGTGGTATTGCCCAGCGGCAAGCTCACCCTGGGCGCCCGTGGCGATGTGGTGTTGACTGACGCAGCATTGATCGATGTGGCCGGCCGGGCCATTGCGTTCAACGATCTGACTAAATACAGCGCTGGCGGCGAGGTCCTGCTGGAAAGCCGTGCGGGCAACGTGCTGCAGGCGGCCGGTTCGACCATCGACCTGTCGGCGCAGCACAACCAGGCGGGTCGGCTGCGGGCGGTGGCCCTAGAGGGCGCGGCGGGCACCGTCGACCTGGCGGGCAGGATCGTCGCCGGCAGCAGCGGCGAATACGATGCCGGGGGTACGTGGGTGCCGTACCTGGCGGGCGCGGTGGAGGTCCAGGCCCAGCGGCTGGGCACAAGCGGCACATTGAATGAACAGTTCGCCGCCCTCAACCAACGCCTCAATCAAGGCCAGGTGTATGGCTCGCGCAGCTTTCAGCTCAAGCAAGGCGATCTGATCATCGGCAGCGATGTGAAGGCCAACAGCGTCAACGTTTCGGTCGACAATGGCAGCCTGCGTGTTACCGGCCTGGTAGACGCCAGCGGCGAACGCGTCGGCAGCATCAACCTGGCCGCCAGGAACGGCCTGGTCCTGGACGGTACGGCGGTGCTCGATGCCCATGGCACGCAAGTGCGCGTGGACAGTTATGGCAAGGTCATCGACGCGCCGAACCGCGCCACCGTTGTGCTCGGCTCAGGCCAGGGCCAGTTGACCCTGGCCGATGGCGTGCGCATCGACTTGCGCCATGGCACGGGGGCAGTGGCCGGTAATGACGGGCGCAGCCGCGGCACCCTGGAGCTCAATGCGCCGCGTCTGGGCAGCAATGACATTGCCATCGATGCCAGTGGGCGCCTGACCATCACCGGTGCGCGCTCCATCGCGCTCAATGGCATGGTCACCTACGACGATGCCCCGACCAAGACCGATGCCACCCCGAACGGACGTCCGTACCAGGCGATCGACCAAGCCTACCTCGACGGCAAGCACGCACTGAGCACGACGTTCATCAATGCCGCGCTCGGCAATACCAACCTGCTGCAGAACAAACTGGCAGGCCTGAATAACGCCACCTACGGCGATGTTTTCCACCTGCGGCCTAGTGTGGAGATCATCAGCAAGACGCCCGACGGCGACCTGGTGGTACAGGGCGACCTGGACCTGTCCGGCTATCGCTACGCCAGCCTCAAGTCGACCCAGCTCACCGAGGCCGGCAGCCTGACCTTGCGCGCCGGTGGCGACCTGAATATCTACGGCAGCATCAACGACGGCTTCGCGCCGCCGCCCGAAACCGACGATGACAATGGCTGGGTCCTGCGTGCAGGTATCGACTACACCGGCGGCACGGTGGTGGTGCCGGGCAGTGGCGTGACCCTGGCGGATGGCACGCTGTTTCCAGGCGGCGTGACGCTCAATTTCGATGTGTCGACGCAGCCGCTGTTCCTTCCTGCCGGCACGCGGTTGCCCGTCGCGGCAACGCTCAGCCAACCCTTGGTGCTGCCTGCCGGTACGGTATTGGCGGCCGCCGTTCGGGACGCATCGGGCAATGTGCTGTTCGCCGCAGGCACGTTGCTGACTCAGAGCCAGACCCTCGTCGCCGGCAGCACACTGGACGCTGGCACCTTGCTGAGCAGCTCGGCCAACGTCAAGGGGCTGATCTGGCCCAAGGGGGTGCCTTTGGCCACCAGCATCAAGCTGGCGGGCAGCCAAGTCTTGCCCCGTGGCGCACTGTTGCCGTCGGGTACCGATGTCAAGCTGCCGGGCGGTGCAGACTCGGTACAGCTGCGTGTCGCCGACGCCGGGCGCCAGGGCAAGAACTGGGCGATTGCGCCGATGCTGGAGGAAGGCTCGCAGGCGTGGTCGATTCGGCTGGTGGCCGGCGCGGACACCGGCGCGGCGGACAGTCGCCTGCTGCAACCGCATCCGGTCACGGGCAACCTTCGGTTGGCCGACAGTCACTATGGGATGTACGGGCAGGGTGCGTTGGTCTGGACAGAGCAGGGCTCTTTGGATGTCTATGGCGATAACAGCATGGTGGGCAAGCCCATCGATGTGAATGATGGTTTCGCCTACCCCGGAATTTGTGACGACATGCCGGAATACTGCTCGTCCGAAGGCGATGCCTACACCTTGCTGGCGGGCGGCAGTACGCGATTCAGTGTCATCCGCACCGGCGCTGCGGACCTGGATTTGCTGGCAGCAGGCAACCTGAGCATGGAGTCGTTGTACGGTGTCTACACCGCCGGCAGCTCCTCCACTGCAACCTCGGCTAGCGACCCGTACAACCTCAAGCGCGCCAAGGGCAGCAATGGCAAGGTCCTGGGTAACGCAGGCGGTAACGAAAAGTGGGTCAACGGTGAAACCGGCAGCCTGTACCGCGCCTGGTACCCGGACACGGGCGGTAATGTGCTGGTGAAAGTGGGGGGCAACCTGACAGGCAATATCACCAGCCCTGCGCAGAGTGGCGTGGCGCGTCCTGTGCCTGTCGACCTGGGGCAGGATTCAGCCAATGTCGGCAATTGGTTGTGGCGACAGGGCAATGACCTCGGGGGCAGCCAGGCACAAGCGACCGCCTGGTGGATCAATTTCGGTTCTTACGTCGCCAACGTCCGTTCGGACCAAATGGTCGGTTTTACCGGGTTCGGTACCCTGGGTGGCGGCAACCTCACGGTTGATGTGGGGGGCAATGCGGGGATCATCAGCCCGCTGTCGTCAACCGCCCAGAACGTCAGCCCCCGCAGTCAAGGCCTGGTTCTGGCGGTCGGCGGTACCGGGCGGGTCGCGGCCGATGGCAGCGTGCAACTGACCGGTGGTGGCGACTTGAACCTGCGGGTGGGCGGTGCGCTGAACCCCGCCAGTCAGGTCACTGTCGATCACCTCAATGGCTCGTTGGTGAACCTGCGCGGCCACGTACAGGTGACGGGCGGCAGCCTGGGCAGCCTGACCTTGCGTTACGGCAACCAGCTCAGGGACCAGAGCCCCAGCGAAGTGCGCGCCTACGACCCGCTGCGCTCCACGTCGGCCATGGCAGCGGGCGGCTTGAGCCTGCTGCCAGGGGATTCGACCTTCAGCCTGGCGACCCGGGGCGACCTGGTACTCCAGGATGTCGCCGATCCAGGCCGTGCACCGCAGATGAATGCCTTGGCCTACGCAAAGGAAGGCGTCAACGGGGTAGGGCAGAGCTGGTTCAGCCTGTGGACCGAGCGTACGGCAGTCGATCTGTTCTCCTCCGGCGGCAACCTCACACCACTGACCCAGACGCTGGAAACCGATATGGCGGCGGTCTACCCCGCCACATTGCGTGCGGTCGCCGCCAGCGGCAGCCTGTACTACGGGCGTGCGTCAACGAGTAACCCGAATGTACCGCAGCCGCTGCAGGCGCTGGTGCTGGCACCGTCGGCCAACGGGCAACTGGAACTGCTGGCGGGCGATTCGATCTACGGCGGCGACTTGACCATCAGCCGTTCCAGCGCCGCCCCTCAAAGCCTGGCGACGATCCACCATCCTGCTTTCCTGGGCTTCATCAACAGTTTGCCGGTCGCAGGCAGTGGCAATCTTTCCAGTGATGGCAACATCGCACGCCTGGGGCTTCATCCGCTGTTCGCGTTTGGCCCTGACACCGCCAGCATGGCGTGGGGCGACGCCTTGGAGCCGGCCCGTTTCTACGCACTGCGCGGTGACCTGCTGGGGGTCAACAGTGGGCGAGCGCTCACGATTTACGGGGCAAATGACCCACGATTCGGACAGACCTACTACGAAGGTGCAGGCCCGGTATGGATGCTCGCCGGACGCGATATCGTCAGCAGCGGTACCCGCTTGAACGGTGCCCTTGGGGGGGACGTGAGCACCGGTCAATACACGTTCACCGGCAACCTGTTCGTGCACACCGGCGCAACCGATATCTCCATTGCCAGTGCCGGGCGCGACATCCTTTATAGCAGTTTCAACGTTGCGGGCCCCGGCACCCTTGAGCTGACGGCCGGGCGCAATATCCAGATGGATGACCAGGTGGGTGTGAACAGTCTGGGCGCCGTGGCGGCCGGCGACAACCGAGCGGGTGCAAGTATTGTCCTGCAAGCCGGCGTCGGCCCCAATGGGCCGGACTACCGCCGGTTTGTCGAGGCTTACCTGAACCCCGCCAACCTGGCGCAGCCGGGTGAGTCGATCCAGGGTAGCAAGGTCGCCAAGACCTACGAGAGAGAGTTGCTCGCCTGGCTGGTCGAGCGCTTCGGTTTTACCGGAGACACCGAACAGGCCCGTACTTACTACGCGGCACTTCCCGCCGAGCAACAACGGGTGTTCGCCCGTGACGTGTACTTCGCCGAGCTCAAGGCCGCCGGCCGTGAGTACAACACCGATGGCAGCGTGCGCCAGGGAAGTTACCTGCGTGGCCGCGAGGCGATTGCAGCGCTGTTCCCGGACAAGGACGTGGCCGGCAACCCGGTCACCTACAAAGGCGACATCACGATGTTCGGCGGCGCGGGCGTGCACACCAACTTCGGTGGCTCGATCCAGATGCTCACCCCAGGCGGCAGCCAGACGTTCGGCATCGAAGGTACGGCGCCGCCGTCGACAGCGGGTGTGATCACCCAGGGCGCGGGGGACATCCAGCTGTATTCCATGGGCAGCATCCTGCTTGGCCAGAGCCGCATCATGACCACTTTCGGCGGTTCGATCATGGGCTGGACCGCCGAGGGCGACATCAACGCCGGTCGCGGCTCCAAGACCACCGTGGTCTACACGCCGCCCAAGCGTGTCTATGACAACTGGGGCAACGTCGGCCTGTCGCCGTCGGTGCCGAGCACCGGTGCGGGGATTGCCACGCTCAACCCGATTCCGGAAGTGCCAGCCGGGGACATCGACCTGATCGCGCCGTTGGGCACCATCGATGCGGGCGAGGCGGGCATTCGTGTGTCGGGCAACGTCAACATTGCCGCCTTGCGTGTGGTGAACGCGGCGAACATCCAGACTCAGGGCAAGTCGTCCGGGGTGCCGGTGTCTGCGGCGGTCAACACAAACGCCATGAGTTCGGCCAGCGCGGCCGGGGCAGCGGCGTCCCAGGCGGCGGAAGACGCGGCGCGCAGCCAGCAGGCAGCGGCCAAGCAGGGCCGGCCGTCGATCATGACGGTTGAGGTGTTGAGCCTGGGCAGCGAGCCGTTGCCACAGGAGCCTGCACCGGCGCAGAAAACCTCTGGCTACAACCCCAACAGCCCAGTGCAGGTACTGGGCGCGGGGCCGTTGAGTGAACAGGCGCGGGCGCGGCTGACGGATGAGGAGCGTAAGCAGATCAGCCTGTAAGACTTTGGAAAGAACCTCTCGTTGTACTGTTCGGGGCGATCACTGATCGCCCCCTTTTTTTTGCCTCGGCTACGGGTTGTCCTTGAGGGTCTTGAACGCCTCGATGCGTTTGATCAGGCGCGTATTCTTCGCCGAGTCGGCATTGCCAAACAGGAACGAGAAATCCGACGCCAGCTTGGATCCGCCGGCAATCGCCGCGTACTGATGGCAGTCGTTGCAGTTGTCGCTCTGCACATAGGTTTCCATCGTGGTATTGGCGACGACGACACTCTGGTCGCTGACAAACGGCCCATAGGACAGCGGCACCTTCACGTTGGGCCCAGGGCCTGGATCGTTGGGCGCGTTGGGCGTCTTGGACCACAGCACATTCACCAGTTTGTAGTACTGGAACACCGACTGGCCCTGGGTCTTCTGCGCGAAAGTCTGCTGCACCGCCGTGTTCAGCGCTTGCAGGTCTTGGGGCGTGGCATTGGCCCGCGTGGCCTGCACCGGCTGATCAAGGGGCGTGCAGTTGGGCGGCGTGTGGGTGGCATCGCACTGCACCCGTGCGACGTTGGGCGTGCACGCGTCACCGGTGCAGGCCGGGTTGTTGAAGCTGTAGCCGCCGGGCGGGGTGGCGCCGCCGTCGGGCACGTTGTCGACCTGCTCGAAGGTGGTCCAGATGAAGTTCGGCTGGGTCTGGGTCTTGTTGATGATGTGCAGGCCCACCAGGCCCACCACTTCCTGGGTGCATTGCAGCGTATCCGGGCGTTGCAGCCAGGCAACGGTGGTCAGGTAACGCCCATACAGCTCGGGTTTGTTGGTGAGTACGCGCCAGGCCGCCTTGAGTTCCAGGGCGCCGAGTTCTTCCTGGGGCAGCGCCTGGGCCGGCAGCTCGCGCACCAGTTTGCCGGCGGGCAATGACAGGCCGGCCGGGTGCCGGTTGTCGCTGTTCTGCGCCACGATCAGTTGGTTGGCGGCGTCGTACAGCCCGTTGTCGACGATGTAGTCGAACTCGGCCTTGCCGACCTTGCGCTCGAAAAACACCAGGTTGCCCGACTGGTCCGTGAGCCAGCCGCCGGAAGCCTCCATGATCGAATCCGGCAAGGTCACCTGGGTACCGCTGGACAAGTGGAAGCGGTGCTTGCGGTTGATCGCGCTTTCGGAGGTGGCCGTAATGAATTTACGCGCGCCCGTGGAAAACGCCTTGAGGTTGCCGGTGGCGGTGCAATTGGACGGCACCCGGGTTTCCACGCCCCAGCCGGAGGGCTTGGGCGCCCCGGGCAGGAAGATCTCGCTGGCATCCTTGTAGCTGGCCCACACCGGGGCAGTGCTCATGGGCTGGCCAGGCGTTGGCGGCACGCCGAACTGGGCCGCGGTGCTTTGCGTGTCCGGCTCACCGGCCAGGCTCGGGTTGGCTGGCCAGCCGGGGTTGACCGGCCAGTTCATGGCGATGAACAGTTGCCAGCCAAAACAGTTGAGAAAGTCCTGCTCGGTGCCAAAGTTGTTCACCGGCAGGAAACCGCCGCTGGTGGGGTCGAACACCAGTTGGCTGACGCAGCTCTGGGCATCTGACGCCGCGCTGACCGGTGCGGGTGCGAAGGGGAGAAGGGCGCAGGTTATCCAGCACCACACATTCAAGCGTGCCCGGCGCAGCGGGCGAAGCCATCCGTTCATGGTCGCATTCCTTGCTCAAGACTCAAGAGGCGGCCGCCCACGCCAGGCATGGGCGGCCGGGAGGCACTCAGGCGACGGGCACCAGCGCCAGGCCGCTTTCCCATGGGTGCTGGGTGGCGCTGGGGTTGGCGGCTTCGCTGGGGTTCAGCGCGCGCACGCTGACCAGCCCCGGCGCCGCGTTGCTGCTGACGGTGACGGTCATGATGTAGCCCTGGGTGCCGCCGCTGTCGGTCTGCCCAGGAATCGCCGAAGCATCCGGCAGGAACTGCGTGACCTGGGCCGTGATGCCTGGGTTGGAGAACTGCACCCGCGCATCCGCCGCCGTGGTGTTCGGGTCGGCGCCTTGCACCACCAGCACGAACTGGCCTGAGCTGCCAGGCGCAAAACTGGCGGGCAAGTCGCTGGGGGATTGGCCGTAGAACAGGTCAATCGGCAGCAACTGCACGGGCCAGGGTTGCGCATCGGTGTTGTTGGCCGCCACGCAATCGCACTCCTTGGGCGTGCCGCTGAGCGGTGCCGGGGTGACGCTCAAGGCCACATTCAGCTCGTTGGCGATCACCCACACGTAGTCAATCGGCGTGCCGTTGATGGTAATGTCATTGATCGAGAACCCCGCGCTGGCCGGCACCTCGAACACCGCCTGCAGGATCTGGTCGGAGTTGTTCGGCCCGGTGCCGGCGGTGCCACGGGTGATGCGCCAGTAGCTGCTCACGTCCTGGCCTTGCGGGCCTTTCCAGGTGCTGAAGGACTTGGGTTGTTGCAGGTACAGGCCGATGGGGTTGGTCAAGGAAATCAGGGCTTTCACGGCTTCCTGGTTGGCGGAATAACCGATATGCGGATCGGAGTTGCGGTAGTTCTGCCCGTACTGGGCGCAGCAGATCAGGCTTTGCTGGTTACGGCTGCTGTTGAGCGGGCGCAAGATAGTCGCCGCCGCTGCCAGGTAGATTTCGGCACTCAAGGTATTGGGGCCGGAGGTCAGGTGCATCGCGCCGCCCGATACGCCGGGAATGCGCACAGTGCCGGAATTCCATTTATTCACGGTGTCGTAGGCGGGCTGGCCGGTGGTGGGGTCAAGCACCGGGTCGCCGGCGTTGCCGGTCGGGCCGTTGGCGGTGTAGCGCAAGTACAGGTCTTCGATCTTCACTTGTGGGTCGACATAGGCTTTGTACAGCCCCAGCACGGCCTGCGGGTCGATGTTCCACATGGTCAGGAAATACGCCGGGTTCTCGCTGGTGAACATGATGCTGCGCATATTGCCGTCGGGATCGCGGGTGATCGACCACTCGCAGTATTCATCCAGCCAGCCCCGTGGGCCCGAGGGTGAAAAGTCGGCGTAGGGGCCGTTCCAGTTGATGGACTTGCACAGCACGCTGGGGATCTGCAGTTGGGTCGCCTTCGGGTCCGGGTACAGCGAGTACAGGGTGTTGTTGAGAGTGATCTGGCCGTGATCGGTCAGCTGCATCACTTGGTCCAGGGTCATGGCCTTGCCACCCAGTTGCGGGACCACGGCGGCGCCCTCGTTGTAGAAAAACGTCCACAGCCGGTTGGGGAAGGGCTGCCAGGTGATGGTCACTGGCGTCTGTGTGCCGTAGCCGCTTTCAATCGGGTTGTAGTAGCCCGAGCGCGGTGCGTCGTTGAGGTTGGACCAGGGGTTGCCGATCACCGACATCTGGGTCCAGCCGGTGACGTTGTTGTTCCAGTCGGTTTCGAAGGTCGGCAACTGGTTTTCCAGGCCTAGCTTGTTGTAGTCCTTGGGGGCTTGTTCGGCCGGGGAGGTGAATTGGGTGAAGGGCGTGCTCATGTTGGTTCTCCAGCATTGGCGGTGGTGGAAGTGGAGCAGCAACCGGTACCCGGAGCGGGCCCGGCAGAGGTTTGGCGTGGGTCGTCCCACACCAGTTGCGCGATAAAGCCAGGCAGGGGCGCGTATGCATCGGGCGTCAATACCTGGCCAGTATCGGGATGGGTCACGATCAGCGATAACTGCGCTGTATCGCTCGGTTTAAGGTTCAGCACCTGGGCGTTGCGCGCGGCATTCAGTGCGCGGCAGACGCCCTGGGTGATGCAGCGGCCCTTGTCGTCCACCAGGCCCATGCCGATGCGGCTGAAGCGTCCGACGTAATGCGGGTTGTCGGTATTCGCGTGTTGCGCCGTGGCGTCCGGTTGGTTGAGGAAAACGTCGATCAGGTAAGTGTCGTGGGTGCAGCGCACGTGATCGAACACCACCCAGGGGCCGGTGATGGCAGCCTGTTTTTGATGGCAGCACGCAGCCTTGGCTGCGCCGAACTGCGGGGCTACCGGGGTGCCGTAGTCGTAGCCGATGTGCCGGCTGTCCTGGGCCATGTCGCCGAGGCTGGTGTAGCGCCAGGCGTCGGCGCTGGTGAAGCTCACCTCAGCCGCCTGATGGCCAGCGAAGGGTTGCAACAGGCATTGGGTGGTGTACTGCGCCGCCGGGTTGGCGCGGATCCAGACTTCCAGCATGCGGTCGATATTGGCGTGGTAGGAGCAGAACACCGGGTCGAACGCGGTGTAGGCGTTGTCGGCCATGTCACCACCGATCCAGCCGTGATAGTTGTCGTGGGGCTGCTCGTAGAGCCCGTCGAAATTCAGCGCGCGGTTGGGATACAGGTCATTCGGTTGCGGCGGGTCGAAGCTGGTGATGTTGGCCCAGGGGTAACCCGGCACCCCTTGGGGCTGGCTGAACGTGGTGAACGTGAGCGCATCGACCACCTGCTGCTGGAAGATCCGGCTCATGCCATACAGTTGGGTGCGCTCGAAACGAAAGGCCTCGCCCTGGGTATAGAACAGCGGGTTGCGCTGCACGTACAGGCAATCCACGTCCCCGACCGGCGCGGTGGCGCACACCTTGGAACAGCCGTCCTTGGCCGCCGCATACCGCAACGGGTTGCGCCGCACTTCGCCGGTCTGCGGGTGCACATAGGTTTCATCAAGGAACGCCTGGGGCAGGCCGGCCTGGGGGCTCCCGTCGATACTGGCGTCGGCGGCCATCCAGTCCCAGTAAGGGATCGCGCAGTCGATCAACGCTTCGAGGTACAGCAGATAGGCGCGATGCCACAGGGCGAAGGCTTCCTGGTAATGCAGGCACCAGTTGGTATGGATGTAGGCGTAACGCTGCCAGGGCGAACCGCTGTCGGGGTCACCGATGCGCATCACATCATCCAGCTTGGCGCGGTACAGGTTCAGTTCGTCGGCGCTCAGCGAGCGGATGTCCTGGCGTACGCGCTTGACCGGGTGCGGCAGCGCTGGTGGCGGGATGCGCTCGGCCAGGTCGAAGGGCGAGATACTGTCCAGCCGCCAACCCTGGTTGACCCACAGGCGGAAGGTTTCCAGGGCATCGATGGGCCAGAACTGCTGTTGGTCGGTGGTCAGCGGCATGTTGCGCGAGGCGAGGTGCTGGTAGATGGTTTGCGACCAGGTCTTGACCGACGCCGGGTCTTCCAGGAACACATCGTAGGCATTCATGCAGCCGATCCAGGTGGCCGCAACGGCGGCGCGCTGGCTGGCGGGTATCCAGTAGGGTGCGCTGAAAAGTCCCTGGATATCAGCGGTCCATGTCGGTTTCGCGACTATCATAAGATCCCTCTCATGCCGCCTTGAGGCCAGGTGTTGGCCGGGCTGCTAAGCTGAATCGATGTTAACTAGCCACTGCGCAGGATTTGTGCAAATTGGCCCGTCATTGCGACGGATTCATTGCAATTTTCAAGGACGATTTGGAACCGATGACAGACGCCATGGATTTGAAGATCCTGGGCAAGTTGCAAAAGGATTGCGACCAGAGCCTGGAGTTGTTGAGCGACAGTGTGGGGCTGTCTTCCACCAGTTGTTACCGGCGGATTCGCCGGATGGAGAGCGTGGGGATTATCAAGGCGAAAGTGGCGGTCTTGGATGAGCGCAAGCTGGGAATCCAGGTGACGGCGTTTTTTCTGATCAAGTTGGATAGGGATAGCAATGATATTGATCGCAGGATGCAGCACATACTTTCTAGTCATCCGGAGATTCAGGACTGCTACTTGATGACGGGGGAGTTTGATTTTGTGATGGTGGCGAAGTTTCGGGATGCTGCGGAGTACACCGAGTATATCTATCGGTTTTTGGAGACTTATCGGGATATTCCGATTCGGACTTATTCTTCTACGTTGGTGGTTCGGACGGTTAAGAAGTCTTATGAGTTGCCGTTGCAGGGGGTTGGGTTTTGATCTGGGGGGTGAGTACATATCCGTTATTTGAGTGATGGCCACTATTGGTTCCGCTCTTACAGCGGGTCACTTTTGAAAAGCGCAAAAGTAACCAAAACGCTCTTGCCCCAACACTCG
>NZ_JACART010000080.1:0-10869 GCF_013386445.1 Pseudomonas sp. P7759 | reverse complement strand
GGAGAGGGGAGTGAGGTGAAGGAGGGGTAAGGGGCGAGGGGGACGACCAACCCCCCATTCGCAAGCATCTGAGATGCCTGGGGACGTTGCGGAGTTTTTTATTGGTCAGTGACAGTCTGCGCATGAAGCTGAATCCTCTACGTCTGTGTCATTCGCTTGCATCTTCGTAATCAAACGCGATGAAGTAGTCACTTTCTGAAAGCTTAATTTCATGAGAAAAGTGCGTCTGTATCAGTGGCAGCCACTCACGCCGTAGCTCAAACATTCCGTTGTTGACATCCTCATCTACCGATAGCCCAAGCTGGGAAATCACGGAGTAATCGTCTCCTAAATTCACTGACTTCTCCGTGCCGCTTAGACACTCGGTGGTTCTGTCGAACCATTCCAATCTCACCTTTAGTCCCATGTATCCCTCACAGATATTATTTGATGTTTCGTTTTTTCTTCGGCCCTTTTAACTGCTCGCCGGTTACGGGGTTGAACGCACCGATAACCGACCGGATTGAAGTAATGAGTGATGCCGTCAGGCAATTGGCAGGGCTTGATGAAGACGCAGCTGGGAGGTTTGGCTAGCGTGGCTGCCTGGGCAGGGGGTGGGTAAAAGCGTTCTGGCATGACGGGCTCACTTCCTTGCGCGAGGGAGTTAGCTTATGAGGGGGAGCCGGTGGCAGATATTGGCTTTGTTCGATAGGGCGTGTGGGAAAAGTCTGCGGGAAATTATTCCGAAGGCCTTCCATTTCTTGTTGCCAAACGATTAGCTAATAAACTAATCTTTTCGCCATGACTTCAATCCTGATCCAGACCAACGCCCTCGCCAACCCAAACCGGTTGCAGATCCTTGAATTGCTCAAGGAGCCAAAACTGCACTTCGCCGTAGGCGAGTTTGATGAGCATGAGGGGGTTTGCGGCCTGTACATCTCCGAAAAGCTGGGCATCTCCGCGCCCACAGCGTCAGCCCATCTGAAGGTTCTGGTGCAAGCGGGCTTCCTGAGCTCCTTACGGGTCGGCAAGTTCACCTATTTCAAGCGTGTTCCACGAGGGATGGACGCGTTTGCGGAGGCGGTAAAAACGATATGAACGCGTGGCTTTAAAGGTTTTCATTTGCCCGTAAGATTAGTGTATTAGCTAATTGATTAATTGAATAAATTTCCTATCAGCTCCGCCATGGGGCAGGCACAAGGGTGACGTAATGAACACCGAGAATCCATTCGATTCGAGAAAACCTTCCCACTCGTCAACTGTGGGAAATCGCTGATATGTCTAACGCCATGAGAATTTTCCTGCTCGCGTTTATTAGTTTTCTGCTGGGGACGGCCGAATACATCATCGCTGGGATCCTGGGGCTGATTTCCCAAGACTTGAAGCTGCCGATCCCGGTGATTGGCCAGATGATCACGGTGTTCTCTATCGCCTTTGCCGTTGGCACACCGATTGTGATTACCCTCACAGCACGTATGGACCGTAAAAAACTGTTGGTCCTGTTCATGCTCATGTTTGCAGCGTCCAACGTGATCATGCTGGCGTTCAGTAGCTACAGCCTGCTCAACGTCGCCCGCGCAGTCGCGGGCCTTAGCGCTGGCGTGGTGGAAGTGGTGCTGTTGACCCTGGCGGCACTGTTGGCGCCACCGGGTAAAAAGGCCAGTGCTATCGCAACTGTCGTCATGGGCTTCAGCGCGGCCTTGGTGGTCGGTGTCCCGTTGGGGCGGGTTATCTCCAGCCTCATGGATTGGCGTTTCATTTTCGTCGGTATCGGTGCGCTTACTTTATTCTCGTTGGTCGCAGTCCTCCTCTGGATTCCCAATACCGAAGGCGAAACAGCGATTCCACTCATCCAGCAACTCAAGCTATTCAAGAACAAACAGATTTCCATCCTCTACGTAATGACGCTGTTCTGGATCAGCGCGTTTTCCATCATCTATTCCTATATCACCCCGTACCTGTCCGGCATTACATACATGGCCGAGGGCGAAATCAGTGTGATGCTGCTGGTGTGCGGCGTGGCCAGCATCATCGGTTCGCAACTGGGTGGCCGCTTCACCGATAAGTCGGGCTATGTCTTCACCCTGTTGGGCGGGCTGCTGATTCATTGCGCAACGTTGGCGCTGTTTGCATTCTTCGGGCACATCGCCTGGGCCATGTGCGTCCTGCTGATTACCTGGTCCTTGTCCGCATGGTCCTCGGGACCTGCATTGCAATTGCGCCTGATCAGCCTGGCGCCGGAATCAACCAGCATCATCTTCAGTTTCTACACGTCGATGATCCAGTTCGGCATGGCGGCGGGTGCAATCGTGGGGGGATTGGTAATTCAAGCCGGGATGTTGGGGGCTCTACCGGTGGTGGGAGCCATAGGCGTGTTGGTTTCATTGCTGTTGCTGGCGAAGGTGGTGCAAGGGAGTGGTGAGGTAGTGCTTGGAGGATGTGTGTCGGAAGAAGGGTGATGGGCTCAGCCTGATGATCCATTTTGGTGACTGCGATTTTCATTTATTGCAGACAAACAACGCGGGGTGCATCTGTTCAATTCGGGTTTGCAGTAAAGAAGACCTTGGGACGCCAAGGTCTTTTCTTACCTGTTGATCAGCCCAACAGATGCTTGGAAATCAACCGTGAGATTTCGACGATCGAGGTCTTCCCCGTAAACTCGAATTTCACCTTCCCCAACGACGAAAAGTAAATCTCCAACTCCGAATCCAGATCAAACGTGCCGGACGTCTCCACCGAATACGCGACGATGTTCTTGTACGGCAGCGACGTGAAATCCTTCTTGCTACCGGTAATCCCCTGCACATTCACCGCGATAATCCGCTTGGTGGTAAACACCACCCCATCACGCATGGCTTTATACGCATCCACCACTTCTTCACCGTCCAGCAACAGGTCGGCGACGCGTTCGGCGTATTCGTTGTTTTGCTTGAGTTTGAAGAAACCTTTGTTGTTGAAGTCGATCATGGGCCTGCCTCTTGGGTGTATGCCGTTTTGCTCGCGGATCTGTATCTAACGCGGGCATTTTGAACGCCCTACCATGGCGGCCAACCTTACAACCTTGGCCAGATGTTTCAAAAAGCGGAGCCCCATCATGCCTGAACTGTCCAACTGGCTGGCCTATGCGTTCATCTCACTCGGCATGGTGCTCACCCCCGGCCCGAATATGATCTACCTCATTTCTCGTTCGATCTGCCAGGGGCGCACGGCCGGGTTGATCTCCCTGAGCGGCGTGGCGTTGGGTTTTCTGGTTTATATGTTGTGCGCGGCATTGGGGATCACCGCTTTGGTGATGGCGGTGCCGTTTGCCTACGACGCGTTGCGCTTCGGTGGGGCGATGTACCTGGTGTATATGGCTTGGCAGGCGATCCGACCGGGTGGGCGTTCACCGTTCCAGGTGCGGGACCTGCCCAAGGACAGCCCGCGCAAGCTGTTCACCATGGGCCTGGTCACCAACCTGCTGAACCCCAAGGTGGCGGTGATGTACTTGTCGTTGCTGCCCCAATTCATCGACCCGAACGGTCATAGCAGTGTGCTGGCGCAATCGCTGGTGCTGGGTTTTACGCAGATTTTTATCAGCGTGAGCGTCAATGCGGTGATTGCCACCATGGCGGGCTCCATCGCGGTGTTTTTTGTCACCCGGCCGGGGTGGCAGGTGGTGCAGCGTTGGTTGATGGGCTCGGTGTTGATGGGGTTGGCGGTGCGGATGGCAGTGGAAGGGCGGCGCTAGCTTCAGCGCGCCATGACGTTGACGATTACATGCAGGATGAAGGCTGGCCCGTAACAGGGCTGTCCGTGTTCATCTTCTATTCGCCAGATGGACGTGACTGTGCAGGTTTCCTTGGGCGCAGCGAACTCTACGGTGATATGCACAGGTTGGCCGGGCAGTGTCTGTGCGATGGGGATTTCGTTGTTAAGGCTGCGCAGGTGTGTGTCCATCACCACTTCCAGTGGCGTGCCCATGGCGGAGCGCCGAGCGATGACGTATTCGCCGTCAACGCGAACCAGCTTTCGGCCGCGCCAGGGCTGCGCACCGATGTTCTGAATCTCCCAGGTTTTATGAAACGTTTCGCCGGGCAGCACGACAGTTTGGTCGGGGGTGGTGACGTCTGCGTTGAACACGGCTATGTCACTTCGATCCTGCAGGCCTACCGCGCGGTTGGTGGTTGCCATTGAATGTGGATCGACCGGTGCGCCTGCCAGGTCCGCGAAGTAACGGAACAGCAGCAACGGCGAAACCTGTAGCACCTTCGCCAGTTTAATCAGTGTGCGTACCGAGGGATCTTTGGAAGCACCGCCCGCCAGCCCGTAGAGATAGGTCCGGGAAATACCGGCTTCCTTGGCCAAGGTGGTCATGGACTTGCCCAGTTCCCGGCTGCGCCTTACGAGGAGGGCGCGGAGGGTGTCGCGGGTCTTGATACTCATAGTCGATGGTTGGTTCCCTGTCCTTGGTGATGATCGCCAACGTGTTCGCCAAAAAGGACAACCTGCTCGCCGCTGCGTGTATTGAGCAATGCACACTTGAACCCTGCTGGCGACGTTGTGAAGGACATGGAAAGGTCTCTTTTTGGTTGGCTATATCCAGTGTCGCGGTTTCTCACATGCTTGCGAACCTAGTGTGTGTTGCATTCCTTTACATCTATTTATGGATATAGCGATGACTCAGATAAAAGCGTGCTGTGATTCCATTGTTCGATCAGGTTTTGGCATCTTGCAAATACCTGAAGCCATGTTGAAAAGCTACAAACAAATCGTTGATGGCTACTCAGCGATTTTGCCCAATACCAAGGCATCCTTTTCATTCAGCCAGGACACTGACGGCTTTTTCCCGTTCGGTGCCGAATATTCAAATATCGAGGACCATCCCGACCTCTGTGAGCGCTTCTGCTACTGGCCTGCGCATGCATCGAAGCGGATAGGTTTTGAATTCACCCGGAGCAGCTTTTTCGCGGCTGTGGATATCTTTGAGCAACAGATCAGCGAGTTGGCTCAAGAGTTGATGGACGGTATCTGTGGCGAGTTTGGAGTGAGCCCGCTTGCTCCGTTTCGGTCGGCGTCCTACGTACAGTTGTGTGTATACGGTGCCCAGGCTGCAGACATTGAGCGTCGATTCGCCCAGGATCCTCATGAAGACGGTCACATGCTGTCGTTCATTAAACCCACTCGCGAGGGGTTGGTCTTGGTAAAGGGTGGTTCATTTGAGCCGGTACGCCTGCTGGAGAACGAAATTGCGGTTCTGGCTGGCTCATTGCTTACCGACCTTTCCGACTATGCAATTCCAGCGGCTTACCACGCGGTGCTCGCGCCCCAAAGACCGGTAGCCAGAAGCTCGTTGATCTACTTTGCCAACCCGAGCCCAGGACAAGTGCTAACCAGTTTTTTCCGCCGACAGTCAATTGACTTGAATAGCGTTGTAAACGCCCGTCATACGGGGTTTGGCAATCAGCCTATTCAGCTCGTCTAAATCTGCCCGAGGGCACGGACATTTCATGGCTCCTTACTTCAGTGCGCTCTACCTTGAAGGCTTGCTGCTAGGTATTGGTCTGTTCGCCGCCCCGGGGCCCAAAGACACCTTGGTCATCCGTCAAGGTGTCAGCCGCGGTCCTATCTGGGGCGTGGTTGCTGTATGTGTAGTTGCCGATATCCTCCTGATCGCGATGGGCATCACGGGTTTAGGCGCGCTGTTGGAAAGCCGACCAAGGCTGGTAGCGCTCTTGCTGCTTTCAGGCGCGGCCTATCTGCTGTGGTTCGGCGGCCAACGCCTGTTGGCGTGCCTGCGTGATCAGTCGATGCCGGATAGCCAAGGTGGGAATTCGCAACGAGGGCTGTTACGTACGGCAGTGGTGCTGGGGTTTGCCAACCCCTATGCATGGCTCGATACCGTCGTACTGATAGGCTCCATCGGCGCCGCCAAACCGGCAAGTCACCAAGTACTCTTTGCGATGGGGGCGATGACCGCGTCGCTACTCTGGTTTGTGTTGTTGGCGCTGGGCTGTCAGCGTTTGACGGGATTGTTTCGAGCACCGATGGTATGGCGCTGGTTGGATGCGGGTGTGGCGGTGTTAATGGTGTTTCTCGCCGGAATGCTGATCACCGACTCACTGGATGTCTTTCAAGTAGTCCTTGAGGGTGGTTAACGGTGGGTGCAGTTCATCGAGATGATTTACGATTTGCACGTTAGTCGCCAACCTTTGCAATTCGCGACCCATTACCGTGTCGGCGCCATTCAATGCATTGAGGGCTTGATCCGTACATTCCACCAGTTTGGATTGAATCCCAGCCAAATCCCCCTGCCGCACCAACAACCCAAACACCTCGCGGTCATACCCTTCCATCACCGGATCATCCCGTAAAACCGGGCTGCCGCCGTCCGTCTCGTGCACCAGCTTCAGTGCAAAGAGCGCAACCGCTTCCAGCGTCAATTCCATGGTTTCGGTTCCTCGGCGTCTTTGGGGGAAAGTAGGGGAGGGCGATGATCCCTGTTCTGTGGCGGAAAAAAAAGACCTGGGGCTACATGCCTGCTGCAGCAATGGGGTCGCTTTTGCTCGTTGTAGTGGCCAGTTTTTCTCATTACCATTGGGAACAATTCTTATTCGTAGGGCTTTGTATGCCCCCGCTTCCCGAGCCCGTCGCCGCACCGTTCAGCGTTGGCAGCCTGTATTCGGCCCATCACGGTTGGATTCAACGCTGGCTGGCCCGAAAACTCGGCAATGTCAGTGATGCCGCCGAGCTGGCTCACGATGTCTTCGTCAGGCTGTTGAGCCATCCGCGTGAATTCGGCAGCGAAGGACATGCGCGTGCGTATCTCAGCACTTTGTCGCGCAATGTGTGTGTGGATTTCTTCCGACGCAAGCAGGTAGAGCAGGCCTGGCTTGAGGTGTTGGCGAGCCGGCCTGAAGACTGTGCGCCTTCGGAGGAGCATCGCGCATTGGTGCTGGAGGCCCTGGTGCATTTGCAGGCGATGCTTGATCGCTTGCCGGCCAGGGTGTCCGAGGCATTCTGCCTGGCTCAGATCGAGGGCTTGAGCTATCGCGAGATCGCGCTGCGCATTGGTGTGAGCGAACGTACTGTCACCAAATATATTGGCCAGGCCATGTTCCAGTGCATGGTGCTGGAGGCTGAGCTGGACGGTGCCTTGTCATGAGCACCAACCCCGGTGGTCTGGATCACGCCACCTTGCAACAAGCCGCCGACTGGTTCGCCCGCCTGAGTGCCGAGCCCAATGCCCTGCCGTTGCAGGAGGCCTGGCGCCAATGGCATGCCCACAGTGAGGTCAACCGGCTGGCCTGGAGCTATGTCGCACGTGTAGGACAACGCTTTGCGCCGTTGCAGGACGATGCCGTGGGAGCCACCAAGACGCTGGAGAGTCTGCGACATTCTCAGCGTTCGCGGCGCCAGGTGTTGCGCGGGTTGTCGGTGGTCATGGGCGGCACGCTGTTGGGGTGGGCCGGTTGGCAACAGCGCTGGTTGGCGGGGGGCTGGAACACGGATTTCCATACGAGCACCACGGTGTTGGGCGAGCAACTGTTGGCTGACGGGACGCGCATCTGGCTTAACAGCGGTACGGCGTTGGATGTGAATTTCAGCGCCAGCCAGCGCGAGTTGAAACTCTATAGCGGCGAAATCCTGATCAACACCGGCAAGGACGGGCGACCGTTCGTGGTGCAAACACCCCAAGGTCGTTTGCGTCCTTTGGGGACGCGTTTCAGTGTGCGTGAGCAGGACGGGCACACGTTGCTCAATGTGTTCGAGGGCAGCGTAGAGGCTGCCTGTGGGGATACTGATCAACGCCGCATCCTATCGGCGGGGCAGGGCGTTCTATTTGATCGACAGCGTCTGGCCGCAACGCAACGCGCTCAACCTGGGCGCGAGGCTTGGTCAAAAGGCGTGCTGATGGCGAACGATATGCGGCTGGGGGACTTCATTGGTGAACTCGCCAGCTACCGACATGGCCATCTGGGCATCGACCCCCAGGTCGCCAATCTTCGGGTGATGGGCACTTATCCACTGCAAGACACCGATCAGGTACTGGCAATGCTTGAGCAGGTCTTGCCCGTGCGCATCGAGCGGCGCTTCGCCTGGTGGACCACGGTGGTTACGCGCTGACATTTTTTTGCATCTTGTGCTTCCGGTTTTGATTGCTCATTCGAATTAGAGAAGGACAACGGCGTGACGCCTCCTTCGACCGGAACTGTTTTATGTCCTCATTCCTGCGTAACTCACCACAACCTTTGGCGCTGGCTCTCGCGATTGCCTTGGTCATCCCCGCCAGCCTGGGCATGGCGCCACTGGCGGCAGCCGCTGAGCAGTCGAGCGTGCAGACCTACGATCTGCCCGCCGGTGCATTGGCCGACCAACTCAACCAGCTCGCCGCCCAAGCCGGCATCTACCTGGCGGGCAATGCCGCGCTCACCGCCGGCAAGGCCGGTCCGACGCTGCGCGGCAGTTACACGGTTGACCAGGCGCTGCAAACGCTATTGGTGGGGAGTGACCTGACGGTGGTGCAGACCGGCGAGGGGCGCTATCAACTGCAGCCGGGTGCAGGCGGCGCGTTGCAACTGGGTACGGTGTCGATCTCCGGTATGGCACCGGGTTCGACGACCGAAGGCAGCGGTTTGTACACCACGTACTCGTCCAGCAGTTCGACGCGGCTGAACCTGACCCAGAAAGAAACCCCGCAATCGCTCACGGTGATCACCCGCCAGCGCCTTGACGACCAGAAACTCACCAACCTTACCGAAGTGCTGGAAGCCACGCCGGGCATCACTGTGCTGCGCGTCGGCGTGGGCGCGGAGAACGATACTTACTGGTCCCGTGGCTTCCAGATCAACAACTTCGAAATCGATGGTGTCCCCACCTCGGCGCGGTTGGACAACACCACTCAGAACACCGCAATGTACGATCGTGTTGAAGTAGTGCGCGGCGCCACCGGCCTGATCAGCGGTTCGGGTACGCCCTCAGCGACTATTAACCTGATCCGCAAGCGCCCGACCGCCGAAACCCAGGCCAGCCTCACTGGCGAGGCGGGCAGTTGGGACCGGTATGGCACCGGCTTTGATGTGTCCGGGCCCTTGAACGACAGCGGCAATCTTCGCGGGCGCCTGGTGGTGGACTACAAGAAGCAGAACTCTTGGGTCGACCGCGTCAACACCGACTCGCAACTGGTGTATGGCATTTCCGAGTTTGACCTGAGCGACGCCACCATGCTCACGGTGGGTTTCAGTTATATCAACAATCAGGTCAACGACCCGCTGCGCACTGGCTTCCAGATGTTCTACAGCAATGGCAATCGCACAAACTTCAGCCGTTCGGCCAACAGCGCACCGGACTGGGCTTACAACGACCGCAAGCAGACCAACGTCTTCACTTCTATAGAGCACCAGTTCGATAACGGCTGGAGTGGCAAGGTGGAAGTCAGTCACACCCAAAATGAATTCGACGAACTGATCAACTATATGAATGGTGATATCGACCAGGTCACCGGGCAGGGCGCCTATCTATATCCCAACCGCTGGTCCGGCACGCCGCGCCAGAACAACCTTGATGCTTACCTTACCGGCCCTTTCAGCCTGTTTGGGCGCGAGCATGAGTTGATCGCTGGCGTCACGATGTCGCGCTATAACGAAAATACCCCGAGCCACGGCGGTTGGTTTGGTTCCTGGACCGGCTACGACGGTACTGTGCCTAACATTTTCAACTGGAACGGCAGCGGCGCCAACCGCCCGGATGCCACGCCCGTTGGTAAGACGCATATTGAAGAAAACCAATACGCCGCCTACCTGACCTCGCGCTTTCATGTCACCGACAATACTGCCGTCATCCTCGGCGGCCGCGTCACCGACTGGAAGCGCAACAACGAAGTCAGCGTGTACGCCGATCCGACCCAGGACACCGAAAGCAAGGAAACCCGCAACGGTGTCTTCCTGCCGTACGCCGGTATTGTCTATGACCTGAGCGACACTTGGGCGGTGTACGCCAGCTACACCAAAATCTTCAACCCGCAGGCCTATGGCGTTCACGACGAAAACAACAAAGCCCTCGACCCGCAGGAAGGCACCGGCTACGAGGTCGGGGTAAAAGGCAGTTTCAACGACGACAAACTCAATGCCAGCCTGGCGTTGTTCAAGATCGACCAGGACAACCTGGCGGTGTACGTGCGGGCGCCGGATATCTACCGCCTGGAACAGGGCACTACCACCAAAGGCGTCGAGTTGGAGCTTAACGGTGAGTTGAGCGAAGGCTGGCAGGCGTCGGCGGGGTATGCGTACAGCGTGAGCACCAATCAGGACGATCAGCGCATTGTCACGACCAGCCCGCGGCATAGTCTCAAGACGTTCACCACTTACCGGCTGCCGGGAGTGTTCGACAAGGTCACCGTGGGCGGCGGCGTGAACTGGCAGAGCAAGACGGGGATGGACCTGCACACGTTCGAGCAGGGGAGTTATGCGCTGACCAATGTGATGGCGCGGTACGACATCAGCAAGAACCTGAGTGCGACGCTGAATGTGAATAACGTATTTGATCGTAGCTACTATGCGTATGCGGACAGTTGGAGTGTTTACGGCGCGCCGCGCAATTTCATGACGAGTTTCAAGTACACCTTCTGACGGTGCCGCCCGGCCGGGTTCTTCGGTTAGGAAAAGAATTTCTACGCAGGGGTTGACCACGAATTTTAAAGCTGTATTATTCGCCTCCCGCTGACGAGAGATCTGAAGCGCAAGTGGTTGAAGTTGTTGAAGAAATCTTCGAAAGCTTCTGAAAATAATCACTTGACAGCAAATGAGGCTGCTGTAGAATGCGCGCCTCGGTTGAGACGAAAGATCTTAACCAACCGCTCTTTAACAACTGAATCAAGCAATTCGTGTGGGTGCTTGTGGAGTCAGACTGATA
>NZ_JACART010000008.1:0-177830 GCF_013386445.1 Pseudomonas sp. P7759 | reverse complement strand
CTGACACACCGCCTTCGCGAGCAAGCCCGCTCCCACAGTTTTTACCGCATTTCTTCAGGTCAATCGTTGAACTGGTAGTGCAATTCGTTATCCCGACTGCTGATCAGTACCCCCGCCAGCGGCTTGCCTTCGAGCATGCGCGTGAGGAACTCACGGCTCATGTCCGGCAGCAGGCTATTGGTCAGAATGGTGTCGATCATGCGCCCGCCACTTTCGGTCTCGGTGCACCGCGAAACGATCAGGTCGACCACCGCGTCGTCGTAATCGAACGCCACCTTGTGCGTGCTCTCTACGCGCTTCTTGATGCGGCCCAGTTGCAGGCGAGTGATCGCCTTGAGCATCTCGTCGCTGAGCGGGTAGTAAGGGATGGTCACCAGACGGCCGAGCAGCGCCGGCGGGAAGATCTCCAGCAGCGGCTGGCGCAGGGCCTTGGCGATTTCTTCCGGCTCGGGGATGTTCGCCGGGTCTTTGCACACGTGGGAAATCAGCTCGGTACCGGCGTTGGTGGTCAGCAGGATCAGGGTGTTCTTGAAGTCGATCACCCGGCCTTCGCCGTCCTCCATCACGCCCTTGTCGAACACCTGGAAGAAGATCTCATGCACGTCCGGGTGGGCTTTTTCCACCTCGTCCAGCAGCACCACACTGTAGGGTTTGCGTCGTACGGCTTCGGTCAGCACGCCGCCTTCGCCGTAGCCGATATAACCCGGTGGCGCGCCCTTGAGGGTCGACACCGTGTGGGCTTCCTGGAATTCGCTCATGTTGATGGTGATAACGTTCTGCTCGCCGCCGTACATGGCTTCGGCCAGGGCCAGGGCGGTTTCGGTCTTGCCCACCCCGGAGGTGCCAGCCAGCATGAACACGCCAATCGGCTTGCTCGGGTTGTCGAGGCCGGCGCGGGAGGTCTGGATGCGCTTGGCGATCATCTGCAGGGCATGGTCCTGGCCGATGATGCGTTTCTTCAGGTGCTGGTCGAGGTTGAGCACGGTCTCCAGTTCGTTGCGCGCCATGCGGCCCACCGGGATGCCGGTCCAGTCAGCGACCACCGAGGCCACGGCCTGGTAATCCACGGTCGGCAGGATCAGCGGGGTTTCGCCTTGCAGGGCGCTCAGGCGTTGTTGCAGGTCGACCAGTTGAGCGCGCAACTCATCGTTGCCACTGTCGACCACGCCCGCCTTTTCACGCAGCGTTGCACGGGTGGCTAGCAGCTCGTCCACCAGGGTTTTCTCTTCAGTCCAACGGTTTTCCAAGGTCGCAAGACGCTCACGCTCAGCGCTCAACAGCGCCTCGGTGTTGGTTTGGCGCGCACCAATCGCAATGCCGATGGCATGCTCACGGGCGATGATTTGCAGCTCGGTTTCCAGCGCCTCGATGCGACGACGGCTGTCGTCCACCTCCGCAGGCACCGCGTGCAGGCTGATGGCGACGCGGGCGCAGGCGGTGTCCAGCAGGCTCACGGATTTGTCCGGCAACTGGCGCGCCGGGATATAACGGTGGGACAGCTTCACCGAGGCTTCCAGGGCTTCGTCGAGGATCTGCACCTGGTGGTGTTTCTCCATGGTCGACGCCACGCCACGCATCATCAGCAACGCCTTGTCTTCCGACGGCTCGGCCACCTGCACCACCTGGAAGCGGCGGGTCAGGGCCGGGTCTTTCTCAATGTGCTTCTTGTACTCGGCCCAGGTGGTCGCGGCCACGGTACGCAAGGTGCCGCGAGCCAATGCAGGTTTGAGCAAGTTGGCTGCGTCGCCAGTCCCAGCGGCGCCGCCAGCACCGACCAGCGTATGCGCTTCGTCGATGAACAGGATGATCGGCTTGGGCGAGGCCTGCACGTCTTCGATGACCTGACGCAGGCGCTGTTCGAACTCGCCTTTCATGCTCGCGCCGGCTTGCAGCAGGCCCACGTCGAGGCTGCGCAGTTCCACGTCTTTCAGGGCTGGCGGCACGTCACCGGCGACGATGCGCAGGGCGAAGCCTTCGACCACGGCGGTCTTGCCCACGCCGGCTTCACCGGTGAGGATCGGGTTGTTCTGGCGACGACGCATGAGGATGTCGACCAGTTGGCGGATCTCTTCGTCACGGCCAACAATCGGGTCGAGCTTGCCACTGCGGGCCTGCTCGGTCAGGTCGACCGTGAAGCGCTTAAGGGCTTCCTGCTTGCCCATCGCGCTCGGCGCCATGGCACCGCTGGCTTCACCGGGCACGGCACCGGCATTGAAACCATCGCTGGCGCTCAAGGCGTTTTCCGGCGAATCACCGACGTACTCGTCGAAACGCTCGCTCAGGGCTTCGGCCTTGATCTTGTCGAACTCGGCAGACAAGCCCAACAGCGCATGGCGCAGGCTTGGCGTCTTCAGGATACCGAGCACCAGGTAGCCAGTGCGCACCTGGCTTTCACCAAACATCAGGCTGCCGTAGACCCAACCGCGTTCCACGGCCTCTTCCACATGGGAGGACAGGTCGGTGATCGACGTCGAGCCACGCGGCAAACGGTCCAGCGCTTCGGTCAGGTCACGGGCCAGGCGCGCCGGCTCCACGTTGAACTGACGGATGATGCGGTGCAGGTCCGAGTCCTGCAATTGCAGCAACTGGTGGAACCAGTGCGCCAGTTCCACATACGGATTGCCCCGCAGTTTGCAGAACACGGTGGCGGCTTCGATGGCCTTGTAGGCCACGCTGTTGAGTTTGCCGAACAGTGCGGCGCGACTGATTTCACCCATGCTCTGGATTCCTTGAGGTGGTGGCGTGATCGGCGTAATGCCGGGCCAGGATTAGGTCGTTGGCGTCATGCTCGGGCTTGCCGAGCCAGGTGTTGAAGCCCAGGCGGAACTGGCCATTGAGTTGCAGCGCCGGCACTTCGGGTTGTTGCAAAACCAGGTTGAGGTCCCAGTCCAGTTCATGGCCCAGGTACTCGGCCACCCACGCCACCAGTTCGTTGAACGGCGGGTGGCCAGGCAGCATGCCCATGTAGTCGTCCAGCTTGAGCGGGCCCAGGCGGATTCGGAATTTGTGCTGGCGGTCCCACACGAAACTGCCCAGGCAAAAGTCCACGCCCAGGCGGTTGGCGCTCACGCTGACGCGGCTGCGCTCGGGCAACTCCAGCCATTGGCCGACGTATTCTTCAATCTCCACCGGCAGGCCGAAGTACTCGCTGAGAATGGCTTTCAGGCCGTCTGGATAGCGGGTTTGCGCCGACAGGTGGCCGCTGTAGTGCAGCTTCGCGGTATCCGGGATTAGCCCCTGATTCAGCAGGCTTGGCATGCCCCGGCCACTTAAAGCGGCGAGGCGCGCGGACCAGTAATCATCGTCCGGTCGGTCGTGGCTGACCGTCGGCCGCGCCTCGGCCCAGGCCCGGTAGAACAGGCTGAGCAGGCGGTGGTGGAACACGTCCAAAAACTGTTTGCTGGTGCTGTCGGCGTTGTTGCGCTGGCGCTCGCGCACGTACTCGGTGATGTGCAGCGGCAGCGGGCCATTGGGGCCGCCAAGGCCGAAGAAGAATTGCTCCAGCCGCGCCGGCTTGCCGTCGCCACCGGGATCGACCGAGGCCAGGGTGGCCGGGGCGAAGGTGCAATCGGCCTGTTGCCCGAGGCGCAGCGGATCGTCTGCCAGGCGCAGGGAATGGCCCAGGCGCGGTAGCTCCGGCGATTCGCACTCGATACGGCGCAGCGCCTGGAAGAAATCGTATTCCCAGGGCTCCTGATGCATCGCATCCAGGGTACTCACAGGGTCGGACGACGTCCGGGCTTGGCTTTCCATCGCATGATCTCGCCGCGTTCGGTGGTACGGATCACCGTCTCGGTAAAACTGTTGATCGACACGTAGCGTGCCAGGAAGCGTTCCAGCACCGCACCGAGCAGGAACACGCCGGTACCGCGAAACGCGTTTTCATCAAACTCCAAGGTGATTTCCAGGCCACGGCCAAACACGATCGGGCCGGGCATCGGCAAACGTCGGGTCACGGCTTTGCTGCTGACCTCGCGCAGGCCTTCGATCTGCAATTGCAGGGCGGCGTCGTTGCTGTCGCCGTACAGGCGCAGCAGTTCGCGCAAGGCCGCCGCGCCCTGGCCCTGTTCGCTCAGGGACAGGTAGTTGAGCGATAACTGGCTGATCAAGCGCCAGGCCTTGGCGTCATGGGCGTGGCTGGCGCGCGGGCGGCTCGGGCCAGCCACGCAACGCACGGACAGCACCGGGGCGCTGTCGGCCAGGGTGAAGTCGGTCTTGCCGTTACCGATGCTCATGAACAGGGGCAAGTCGCGGTTGGTGCACAGCGCGGTGACGCCGAGTTGGCGCAAGTCATGGCCGTAGGGCGCTTGGCGGCTGTCCACCAGGCTGACAAAGGTCTCGCTGCCCACATAGGTGGAGCGTGGGCCGTTGCGGCGCTGGTCGCTGGATAAGACGCGGGGCTCCCGGCGTACGGTGTAATAGGCCAGGTCGCGGCCGTAGCGCGACGGATCACGCACGGCATAGAACGGCAAAAACGGCTGCTCCGGCCCGGTACCGTGACCGGTGATGCCGCTCAACGAGTGAATCTCGAAGTCCATCGGCCGCGTGCGGTCGGCGATCACATGGTGTTCGTTGACCCGGTCGGACAAGTGGATACGGTCGACGCGCTTGGGGAACAGGTTGATTGCCGGCGTGCAGAACGGCAGGAACTGCGCCGCGCCGACGCTGCCTTCCAGGCTCGGCTCATGGCGGTCGAACAACACGATCAGCTCCAGCTCCTGGCCGTCGCAGCGTTTGACCGCACGGCTCAGCTCGGCGAACTCGACGAACAAGTAACGGTGGGGCAGGGCGAAGTATTCCTGCAACAAGCGATAGCCCTGGAACGCGCGTGCGACCACCGGCATGGCGGCGTCGGCATCGTCAAAACCACGGGAGCGCAGTGCATCCTGCGGCAGGCGCTCGACCCAATCGCCACCCGGTTGGCGTGCAAACACCGCGCAGGCATTGCCCAGCAGTTGCTCGTAAAGGCGGAAGGGTTGCTCGTCGGCACCGCTGAGATAGAGCGGCAGGTTATCCAGGTCGAGGCTGTTGAACGGTAATTCGGCGCCGGTGCGCAGGGTCAGGCGCAGGCCGGCCTTGGCTTTCGGCTCACTGGCGGCCAGGCGACCCAACACGGCGGCGGGGTTGCCGAAGTATTCGGCGTTGCTCACCTGCAACGGCCACAGCGTCACCGGATGCGCGGTGCGGTACTCGCAACAAGTCTGGGTTTCGCGGCCCAGCGCAGCACGCAATACGGTGTCGCGGGGCAGTGGGAAACCACTGGCCAGCGAACCTTCATCCGGGTCGGTCTGCAATTGCACCACGGTCATCGATGGCGTGGGCGCCAGGTAATGCGGGTAGGCAATTTCCAGCAGGTTGTGGGTGAAGGTCGGGTACTCGGCGTCGAGCTTGAGCTGCACGCGGGCCGTGAGGTAGGCAAAGCCTTCGAGCAAACGTTCGACGTACGGGTCGGCGCAGTCCATACCGGACAGGGTCAGCCGACTGGCGATCTTCGGGTATTCCTTGGCGAACTCGGCGGCGCTTTCGCGCACGTGGTGCAGTTCCTGGTTGTACAGCTCCAGCAGGCGCGGGTTCATGGGCGTCTCCGCTGGTCGGCATTCACGACACGCACGTGGCCGGACTCCAGGTCGAGATCGGTTTGCAGCAGCAGGCGCAACGGCACCGGCTGTGCCCACAGGTCGCCTTCGATCTCGAAACTCAGCGCGTTATGGTTCATCTCGCCATGGCCGACGCGGGCTTTTACACGCAAGGTGTGGCGCAAAATGCGCGGTTCAAAGGTGGCGATAGCCTGGTAGATCAACGCTTCCAGCGCCTTGATATCCACACTGGAAACACTGTTGCCCGCCAGCGCCGGCAGGCCGTAGTTGACCACCGAAGTACCGGCCGGGGTGTGCAACGTGGCATCGGCATCGAGCAACGACGTGGTGTTGAGCAGCCACGCCAGGTCGCGCAGCACCGAGGCTTTCAATTGGGTCAGGGACAGCACGCGTTTGTCGGCGCTTTCCTTGGGATTGGTTGGATCGTCGTCGGTCAGCCGGTCCAACAGGGACGGTTGCAGACGGTCGCGGGAAGCGATTTCAGTGACCACCAAAGCGGCTCCACGGACGGGGTGTGAGAGGGACAAGTGGGCTGTGGCCGTGGCGCGAAGCCACGGCCTCAAGGGCTATCAGCGCTTGGTGTTGGAACGGATGTTCCAGCCAAACTTGATCGCGCCGCCGTCTTTGGTGCCGTCGGCTTTCTGCGGCTGGTAGTCAACCATCACTTGGGCGAAGTTCAGGGTGACGTTCTCGGTCAGGCGGTCATCGGTGCCCGAACCGCCGGTGCTCAGGGAGGTCACCAGCACTTCTTCCAGGTTGATCACCATGTACTCGACCTGGCTTTCGCCGCCGGCCTTGCGCACGGTCAGCTTGACCTTGTCGATGTGCTTGCCGCTGGCGCAGTGCATCATCAGGTTCGGCGACGCCTTGTCGACGTACTTGGTCAGCGACAGGTCCTGGATATTCACCTTGCCCGCGCCGCCGCCACCGCCCACGTGCATGTTGCCGGACTGGGCCATGCCCCAGCTCCAGTTCAGCACGTCGATTTCGTCCTTGTGGGCCTTGTCCATGGACTCGCCCTTGATGTCGCCGATCTTGATGAAAATATCAACAGCCATGTTTTCTCCCTGTGTGGCCCGAGCCACTCGATGTGTTTTGTGTGGGAGCGGGCTTGCTCGCGAATGCGGTGGGCCAGTCAATATATCTGCTGACTGACACACCGCATTCGCGAGCAAGCCCGCTCCCACAGTAGAGCGAGTTCGCTGTTACTTACGCGCTTTTCGCCGAAGGCAGCTTCGATACCAGGCGCAACGACACCGTCAGCCCTTCAAGCTGATAGTGCGGGCGCAGGTAGAACTTGGAGTTGTAGTAACCCGGGTTGCCTTCGACTTCTTCCACGATCACTTCGGCAGCCGCCAATGGATGCTGGGCCTTGGTGGTTTCGGTGGAGTGCGCAGGGTCACCGTCCACGTAGTTGAGGATCCAGTCCTGCAACCAGCGCTGCATTTCGTCCTTCTCTTTGAAGGAACCGATCTTGTCGCGCACGATGCACTTCAAGTAATGGGCGAAACGGCAGGTGGCAAACAGGTACGGCAGGCGCGCGGCCAGGTTGGCGTTGGCGGTGGCGTCCGGGTCATCGTATTCGGCCGGTTTCTGCAGGGACTGGGCGCCAATGAACGCAGCGAAGTCAGTGTTTTTCTTGTGCAACAGCGGCATGAAACCGTTCTTCGCCAGCTCCGCTTCACGGCGGTCGCTGATGGCGATTTCGGTCGGGCACTTCATGTCCACGCCACCGTCATCGGTAGGGAACGTGTGCGCCGGCAGGTTTTCCACTTCACCGCCAGACTCGATACCACGGATGCGCGAGCACCAGCCGTAGTGCTTGAACGAACGGTTGATGTTCACCGCCATCGCGTACGCGGCGTTGGCCCAGGTGTACTTGGAGCTGTCGGCACCGTCGGTGTTTTCTTCGAAGGCAAAGGCTTCCACCGGGTCGGTCTTGGCGCCGTACGGCAGGCGTGCCAGGAAACGCGGCATGGTCAGGCCGATGTAGCGCGAGTCTTCCGATTCACGCAGCGAGCGCCAGCCGGCGTATTCCGGGGTGGTGAAGATCTTGGTCAGGTCGCGCGGGTTCGACAGTTCTTGCCACGAACCCATGCCCATCACGGTCGGCGAGGCCGCAGCGATGAACGGGGAGTGCATGGCGGCGCAGACTTTCGACAACTCGCCCAGCAGTTCCACGTCCGGTGGCGACTGGTCGAAGTAGTAGTCGCCCACCAGGCAGCCGTAAGGTTCGCCGCCGAACTGGCCGTATTCTTCTTCGTACATCTTCTTGAAGATCGGGCTCTGGTCCCACGCGGTGCCCTTGAACTTCTTCAGGGTCTTGTGCAGGTCCGGCTTGGAGATGTTGAGCACGCGGATCTTGAGCTGCTCATCGCTCTCGGTGTTGTTGACCAGGTAGTGCAGGCCACGCCAGGCGCTTTCCAGCTGCTGGAAATCCTGATGGTGGATGATCTGGTTGACCTGGGCGGTCAGCTTGGCGTCGATGGCGGCGATGATCGACTCGATCGACTTGATCGCGTCATTGGACACCAGGTCGGTCTGCGCCAGGGCCTGTTCGGCCAAGGTGCGCACGGCGGTTTCCACGGCTTCGCGGGCGCGCTCGGTCTTGGGCTTGAACTCTTGCAGCAGCAGGTTGGCGAACTCGCTGGCTTCTTCGGTGGCACCCAGGATCTGGCTGCCTTCGCGGGCGGTATTGTCGGTCATGATTACTGATCCCCTGCAGGCTTCGGCGCGCTGGCAAGTGCCTGGAGCAGTGCCGGGTCCTTGATCGCCTTCATGATGATTTCTTCAGCGCCGGTCTTGCCGTCCATGTAGGTCAGCAGGTTGGCCAGCTGGGTGCGGGCTTCGAGCAGTTGGTTCAGCGAGTCGACCTTGCGGGCCACGGCGGCCGGGCTGAAGTCGTCCATGCTTTCGAAGGTGATGTCCAGGCTCAGGTTGCCTTCGCCGGTCAGTTCGTTCGGTACGTGGAACGCCACGCGCGGCTGCATGGCCTTGAGGCGTGAGTCGAAGTTGTCGACGTCCACTTCAAGGAACTTGCGGTCGGCCACCGGCGCCAGAGGCTCGGCGGGTTTGCCGGCGAGGTCGGCCATCACGCCCATCACGAAGGGCAGCTGGACCTTTTTCTCGGCGCCGTAAAGCTCGACGTCGTACTCGATCTGCACTCGAGGCGCACGGTTGCGCGCGATGAATTTCTGAGAACTTTGCTTCGCCACGTTGCTGCTCCTGGTCGCTTGAGCGACGGTGTTGTTACTGCACAGTCGGGCGGTTTACTCGCCGTCCGGGCCGCGCAGGTTTTCAAATTGGGACATGCCGTCGGGAATCAGATTGCGCACGATGGCCGCGAAGTCGGCGTGCACCAGATGCTTGGCCCGGTTCAACAGCACCGGCAGCGGGCTCGAAGGCTCGTACCGGGTGTAGTACGCAAGGATCTTGTCGAGGCTGCGCAGCACGTCGTCGCGGCTGGCGATATCGCCAACCGGGCGCGGTGCTGCGGGGGCGGCGGCGTATTCGACCGAGGGGGCACTGTCTTCACTGACGGCCTCGGGAACGCTGCTGCCGGGCACCGCTTGATTGAGTATTTGCAACGCTTGTTTGAGCGGTTGCTTCAAGGCACTGAGGTCCACGCCCTGGGCGGAACCGACCTGATCATTGACCTGCCGTTCGATGGCTTCACACGCCCCACGCGCCGCCATCAGCGCGTCGCGGGTGGCTTGCAGGTGCTCGGGGTCGCTGTCGAGGAACGCGGCGTTGAGCTGCTGGGCGCCGAGTTGCTCGTCGGGGAAGCTCAACAGGCCGCTGGCGTTGAGCGCCGCGCGCAGGCTCACGGGGCCGAAGGTGCGCGAACGCGTGAGGATGCTTTCGCGCAGCAAGCGAATATTGGTGTCGCAGGTCAGGCCGGTGAGGGCGTTGATGCGCACGGTGGGGTCGTTGTCGTCGTCGGCATCCAGGCGCGGGTGCAGGTCGGCCCAGTAATCGCGCAGCAACGCGTCGATCAGCGTCAGTGCTTCGGCCAGGCCAGCGACGCCTTGGAGGGCGAGGGCGCTTTGCAGCAGGAAATGGGTGATGCGCAGGTCTTTGCTGCGCGCGAGCAAGTCCAGGCTTTGCTGCTGGATACTGCGCCATTCCGGCGGTTCAGCGGGCAGGATGGAGTCGCCCATGCTGCGCTCGGGTTGGCCCTTGGCATCACGCTCCAATTGCAGAAATTGCGCGTCATATTCCATGTCTTCGCCACACGGCGAAGTCGCGGAAACGGCGGTGAGCAGCAACGGCACATCCACTGAATTTGATCTCCCTATCAGCCCGTTAGATGGCGGGCAATTCATGCATTAGTTGCGCGAGGAACTTTGCATGTTTTCTTGGTCATATAAGCAAGATGCCACTAATGTGCCATCACTGGTATTCAAGAAGTTGTGCATTTTTGGTGTAGTACTTACGCCTTGTCAAGGTAAGCTATTCGCCCTCTGTGACAGATGTGCGGTGCTTAACAACCTGCGCGACTGGTGGGTCGAACGACGCACCGGGACAGGATTTTTGTCATAGAGCCCAGTTAAGATCAGCGATCATGCTGGCATTGGCAGGTTTTAGACGGTCGATTGCTCGACCTGATGGCGATATCCCGGGAGGCGCTGTCCTGGGAATCGACCGCGCGCGAAGTATCAGCAAGGAGGCAAGATGTCGCTGTGTTTGACTATCACTAGTTATCACAAGATTACCCCTGGGCAGTGCTCCGAAAAGTCCTTGAATCAGGGCTCGATGGCTATTGGCCGCAGTTCCGATAATGACTGGGTATTGCCTGACCCAGAGCGCCTGGTCTCCTCGCAACATTGCGTTATTCAATACAAAGATGGTCGTTATTATCTAACGGATAACAGTACAAACGGAGTGGAGTTGGTTAACGCCGGTATTCGTTTGCGTAGAGGTAATAGCGAGCTGTTGCAAGATGGCGAGTTGATCCGCATCGGCGATTACGAGATCCAGGCGCGTATCGACTTCAACGTGCAGGCCGTCGACAGCCAGCCGTTTGCCGGCGACTCACCGAACAGCTTTGAAGCGCTGATGGGCGCCGTGGCGAACACGCCCACACCGGTGCCAGTGATCGCGCCGCAGTTCCAGGGCGCTTCGTCGATGGACACGCTGCCGGACCTGTTCGACTTCCTCAGCCCCACCGCCGTACCGCCGCCGACCGTGGCGGACCATGTACCTTCCGAGCAACACGATTTCCGGCCACCGACGCCGGTTGCGGTCGAGAAACCCGTGGTTTCAGGCTCGGTGATTCCCGAAGATTGGGACCTGTTTGGCGACACGCCCGCGCTCATCGCGCCACCGCCCGTGCCGGTCATTGCGCCGCCACCTGCGGTCGAGCCTGTGACAGACACTCAGCAACCCGACCTGCTGCAGGCCTTCTTGCGCGGCGCCGGCCTCGATCAGCTGCGCCTGGACAAAGCCCAGGCCGAGGCCCAGATGGAAAATATTGGCCGCAGTTATCGCCTGATGGTCGAAGGCCTGATCGATGTGTTGCGTGCCCGCGCCAGCCTCAAGGGCGAGTTCCGCATGCAGCAGACCATGATCCAGCCCGCCGAAAACAATCCGTTGAAATTCGCCCCGAATGCTGACGAAGCGTTACTGCTTTTACTTCGCCACGGTAACCAAGCGTTTATGGCGCCGGATGCCGCCGTGCGTGACAGTTTCAACGACCTGCGCGCCCACCAACTGGCGGTGATGGCCGGCGTGGAAGCGGCGATCAAACACCTGCTCACGCGCTTTGAGCCAGCACAACTGGAAGAGCGCATGGGCAAGCCTGGCGGGCTCTCGAGTATTTTCAACGGCTCACGCCAGGCCCAGTACTGGCAGCAGTTCACCGAGCTCTACAGCAATATTTCCCGCGAGGCCCAGGAAGATTTCCAGGACCTGTTCGGCCGCGAGTTCAGCCGGGCCTACGAAGAGCACAGCGCACGACAGCGTCGATAAAACCGCGCCGCAACACATGGATAAACGGATAGCTAAGTACGTCATTGAGGACGCAGGATGATTCCCAGGTTTTTACTCGCAGCCGCTACCTTGCTGCTGCTGACAGCGTGTGCCAAAGACGCCGCCAAACCCGAAACCACCGCCGAGGCCGAAGCGGAGACGGCCGCCGTCGAGCTGCACTTTCATGCGATCAACGGGCTCAACCCCGGCGCCAACGGCCAGGCCGCGCCGGTGCGGGTGCGCATTTTCGAACTGAAAAACGCCGCCACCTTCGCCCGCTCCGATTACTTCGCCCTGGCCGACCGCGCCCAATCGACCCTTGGCCTGGACCTGCTGGACCAGGACGAAGTGATGGTGCAGCCCGGCGAGCAACTGAGCATCCAGCGCGACCTCGACCCGTCCACGCGCCAGATCGGTTTGCTGGTGGGCTATCGCGAGCTGGACCGCGCGCAATGGCGCACGGTGATCAACGTGCCCGCGCGCCAATACACCGAATACCAGATCAGCCTCGATGTGCGTGCCGTGCGCGCCGACGTCGTGGTCACCCCATCCAGCCCTGCCCAATAAGAAGCAATCGGAGCCCCCATGTCCTGGAACAATCGCGTGGTCTGGTCGGAAGGCATGTTCATCGGAACGCAGCACTTCCAGCAGCATGACCGTTACCTGGAAAACCTGATCGATGCCCGCAGCCGCCCGTTGTCTGCCGGGGCCTGGGGCTTTTCCGAACTGCTGATCGACCAGGGCCTGCTGGCCCAGGGCAAGCTGGCGATTGTCTCGGCGCGTGGCCTGTTGCCCGACGGTACGCCGTTCAACATTCCCCAAGACGATCTGGCGCCGAGCCCGCTGAACATCGATGACAACCTGCGCGACGGCCTGGTGTACCTGGCGCTGCCGCTCAAGCGTGCCGGCGCCCGCGATACCGTGGAGGAGGGCGAAGCGCTGGAAGCGGCGCGTTATGTGAGCCAGGTTCGCGAGGTGCGTGACGACAACGCACCCTTCGAAAACCGCGCCCCGGTGGCCGTGGGCGCCCGCGCCCTGCGCCTGCTCACCCCCCAGGATGGCATCAGCGATTACGCCGCTATTGGCCTGGTGCGCATCAAGGAAAAACGCGCCGACCGCGCGCTGGTCATCGACGACACCTACATCCCGCCCGTGTTGGACGTGGCGGCGAGCAAACCGCTGACGGCATTTCGCAGCGAGCTGCTCGGCCTGCTGCATCAGCGCGGCGAAGCCCTGGCGGGACGCGTGGTCGCTTCGGGTGCCGGTGGCGCGTCGGAGATTGCCGATTTCATGCTGCTGCAACTGGTCAACCGCGCCCAACCGCTGATCCAGCATTTGAGCCAGTTGAGCCCGCTGCACCCGGAGCGCTTCTTCAGTGAACTGGTCAGCCTGGCGGGAGAGTTCTCGACCTTCTCGACCTCAGGCCGCCGCCCCCAGGAATACCCGCAGTACCAGCACGACGACCTGGCCCTGAGCTTTGCCCCGGTGATGGCCGCCCTGCGTGAAGCGCTGTCGATGCTGATCGACAGCAAGGCCACGCCGATCCCGATTGTGGAGAAAGCCTACGGCGTCCACGTGGCGATGCTGGCCGACAAGACCCTGCTCGACAACGCCAGCTTCATCCTCGTGGTGCGTGCCGATGTTCCCGGCGAAACCCTGCGCGCGCGCTTCGGCCAGCAGAGCAAAGTCGGTTCGGTGGAACACATCCGCGACCTGGTCAACCTGCAACTGCCGGGCATCACCCTGTTGCCTCTGCCCGTGGCGCCGCGCCAATTGCCGTACCACGCAGGTTCCACCTACTACGAGCTGGATCGCGGCAGCGAGGCCTGGCAACAGCTGGGCAATTCCGGCGGCTTTGCCTTCCACATCGCCGGGCAGTTTCCGGGCTTGAACCTGGCCTTCTGGGCGATCCGAGGATAATCCGCGATGCATCCCAATGATGATGACCGCACCCAGTTCATGCCGCGTCCGGGTGGCCGGGCGCCGGAACCTGCACGTGCCGAACCTTCGCCGCTGGCCATGCCAGCAGCGCCGATGCTCACCGGCAAGAGCCAGGGCCTCAACCCGCTGGAAAGCGCCGCCGGCCCGTTGTTGGCCCTGCTGACGCGCTTGCGCAACACCATCGCCCACCCGGCGCCGGCCAGCCTGCGCGCGCAGTTGCTGGCCTATCTGCGCCAGTTCGAAGAGCGCGCCGAAGCGGCCGGTGTCGCCCGCAACGAAGTACTGCTGGCGCGTTATGCGCTGTGCACTGCGCTGGATGAAGCGGTGTTGAGCACGCCTTGGGGCAGCACCAGTGACTGGGGCAAACAGAGCCTGTTGATCACCGTGCACAACGAGGCCTGGGGCGGCGAAAAGGTCTTCCAGTTGCTCGACCACTGCCTGCAAAGCCCACGGGAACGCCAGTACCTGCTGGAGCTGTTGTACCTGTGCATGTGCCTGGGTTTCGAAGGCCGCTATCGCGTGATGAATGACGGTCGCAGCCAGTTGGAAACCCTGCGCGAGCGCACGGCTGCCGCCATTCGCAGCGCCCGTGGCGAACACGAACGTGAACTGTCGCCACACTGGCGCGGCGTGACCGTGGCGCGGGATCGCCTGGCGCAATTCATGCCGCCGTGGATCGCCGTGGCCATCGGCCTGGCGTTGCTGCTGGCGCTGCTGTTTGGTTTGCGCATGAAGCTGGCGTCGGATGCCGAGCCGGTGTTCAAGAACATCCACGCCTTGGGCGAAATTCCGGTGCAGGCCATCGACCGCCCGGTGGCACAACCCAAAGTCATCGAGCGTCCGCGCCTGGCGGGCTTCCTGGTGGAAGACATCAAGGCCGGGCGCGTTGCTGTGGAAGATGCGGTCGATCGTTCGGTGGTGACCATCCGTGGCGACGAGCTGTTCGCGTCCGCCAGCTCCAGCATCGTCGATGACTACCAACCGCTGATGCTGCGCATCGCCGACGCCATCCGCAAAGTCAAAGGCCAGGTGCGCGTGACGGGGCACAGTGACAACCGCCCGATTGCCACGCTGCGTTTCCCGTCCAACTGGGCGCTGTCCGAAGCGCGGGCCAAGTCGGTGCTGGACATCCTCGCGGCCAAGACCGGCCAGGCGGAGCGCTTCAGCGCAGAAGGGCGCAGCGACACCGAGCCGGTGGCGACCAACGCCACCGCAGAAGGCCGCGCCCGCAATCGTCGGGTTGAAATCACCGTATTGGCGGAGGGCGTCGAGTGAAGGCGTTTTTCAGTTTCATGATTCGCTGGGTGATCCCCGTGCTGGGCCTGATCGCCCTGAGCCTGATCATCTGGTTTGTCGGGCCGTTGCTCGACGTGCTGGTGCCGGAAGGTCGCCGCTGGGCGCTGATCATCCTGGTGTTCGCGGTGTGGATGGCCTACCGCGTGTTCCGCATCATCCAGGCGCGGCGCCAGGCCGCCGAAGTGATGCGCAGCCTGGCCGCCGAAACCCCGGCAGACCCCAACAGCGTCGCCACCGTCGAAGAACTCACCACCCTGCGCCAGCGCATGGACGAGGCCCTGGCGCTGCTGAAAAAGGCCAAGCTCGGTGGCGATGAGCGCCGCAATCTCTACGAGCTGCCGTGGTACGTGATCATCGGCCCACCGGGCTCGGGCAAGACCACGGCGCTGGTCAACTCCGGACTGCATTTCCCGTTGGCCGCGCAGTTGGGCGCGGGTGCCGTGCGGGGTGTTGGCGGTACGCGCAACTGCGATTGGTGGTTTACCGATCAGGCCGTGTTGCTCGACACCGCCGGCCGCTACACCACCCAGGACAGCAACTCCACGGTGGATAAAGCCGCCTGGCTGGGCTTCCTCGACCTGCTGAAAAAGCAGCGCTCGCGCCGTCCCATCGATGGCGCCTTTATCGCCATCAGCCTGTCGGACCTGTTGCTCGGCACCGATGCCGAGCGCGCCGCCCATGCCGCCGCCATCCGCTTGCGTATCCAGGAGCTGTACACCCAACTGGGCGTGCGTTTTCCCATCTACCTGATGCTGACCAAGCTCGATTTGGTGCCGGGCTTCATGGAGTTCTTCGACAACCTGAGCAAGGAAGAACGCGCCCAGGTGTGGGGCATGACCTTTGCCCTGGACGACGGCAAAAACAGCGACAGCCCGTTGGCGCACCTGCAAAGCGAGTTCGCCGGGCTGGAACAGCGCCTCAACGAACGTCTGGTCGAACGCCTGCAACAGGAGCGCGACCCGGCGCGGCGCGACCTGATCTACGGCTTCCCGCAGCAGTTCGGCGCATTGAAGGATTGCCTGCAAAGTTTCCTCGAAGGTGTGTTCAAGCCCAATGCCTTTGAAGAGCGCGTGCTGCTGCGCGGTGTGTATTTCACCAGCGGCACCCAGGAAGGCAGCCCGATCGACCGCCTGATCGGCGCAATGGCCCAGAGCATGAACCTGGATCGTCAGCACCTGGCGCGCCAGAGCGGCACGGGCCGCAGTTACTTCATCGAAAAACTCTTCACCGCCGTGGCGTTTGCCGAGCGCGGCTTGGTTGGGGTGAACCCCAAGGTCGAGCGCCGACGCAAGTGGATTGCACGCGGCGTGCTGGCCGCCACCGTGGCGACTGTCGTGGTGGTCAGCGGTTTGTGGTGGGTGAGTTACCGCGCCAACCAGGCGTATATCGCTCAGGTCGACCAGAAGGTTGCACCGCTGGGCCAGACCGTGCAGAGCCTGAGCCCGGCGCAGCGTGACATCCTCGCGGTATTGCCATTGCTCAATGCGGTGAAGAACCTGGCCGGCGACTCGCCGAGCTGGTCCGAAGGCCTGGGTCTGTACCAGGGCGACATGCTTGAAGCCGAGTCCGCCAGCGTCTACCGCAAGCTGTTGATCGCCGTGTTCGCGCCACGCCTGGTGACGCGCATCGAAGAACAACTGCACGGCGGCGGCAATTCCGACTTCCTCTACGAAGGCCTCAAAGCCTACCTGATGCTCGCCGATGCCGAGCATTACGACCCGGACTTCATCAAGGCCTGGATCGCCCTCGATTGGGACCGCAACCTGCCGCGCGACCTGCCGGCCGATCAACGCCAGGCACTGGCCGGGCACTTGCAGTCGTTGTTCGAACGCCATCCGCCCAATGCGCGCCTGGATCCACGACTGATCGACGACCTGCGTCGTCAGCTGCAACAGCTGCCGGTGGCCCAGCGCGTGTATGACCGCGTCAAGCGCCAGAAACTGCCTGAAGGCATCCCGGACTTTCGCCTCAACGAAGCCGCCGGCCGTGATGCGGCGCTGGTGTTCAGCCGCAAAAGTGGCAAGCCGCTGGGCGAGCCGTTGAGTGGGTTTTTCACCGCCAAGGGTTATCGCCAAGCGTTTTTGCTGAGCAGCCTGAACCAGACCGGCACCCTGGCCGAAGAGCAATGGGTGCTGGGCCATGAACAGGCCGACCAGCAGAATGTGGTGAGCCTGGCCGCCGACGTACGTCGCCTGTATTTCCAGGACTACCAGCGCCAGTGGGACGCCTTGCTGGCGGACATCGACTTTGTGCCGATCACCAGCGTGGCCCAGGCGGCCGACGTGTTACGGGTGATATCCGGCCCGACTTCTCCGCTGAAAAAACTGCTGGTGGCGGTCGCCAAGGAAACCGACCTGCAAGCCGAAGAGCGCCAATTGGCCGCCAAAGGCGTGCCGGTGGAAGGCGGCGTCGACAAGCTCAAGGAGCGCCTGGGCAGCCTGCTTGGCCAGGAGCAACCGAGCGCCAATGCACCTACTGCGGCGGATGATCCGGTGACCGCACACTTTGCCGAACTCAACAGCATCGTCAGCAAGAATGAAGGCGAACCGGCAGCCATCGATGGCCTGCTCACCGACATGAACGCGCTGTATGTGCAGGTCAGCGCCATGGTCGGCGCCAGCGGTGATGCCTTGCTCGGCGAGGCGAAGAACCAGGCGGCGGCAGCGGCCACGCGGGTCAGCCTGAATGCCGAGCGCCAGCCGCCGCTGGTGCAGGGCATGGTCAAGTCGGTGGTCAATTCCACCACCAACAGCATGATGGGCGGGGTGCGCAATCAACTGAACGCGGCCTGGGCCAGCGAAGTAGTCAACGTGTATCGCCAGTCCCTGGCCGGCCGCTACCCGATGTCGCCGGGCAGTGCGCGGGACGCGACCCTGGATGACTTCGGCCAGTTCTTCGGCGTGGGCGGGGTGATGGACAACTACTTCCGCAAATACCTGCAGCCTTACGTAGACACCTCCGCGCAGACCTGGCGCTGGCAGCCGGGCGCGGCGCAGAAGCTCGGCATTGCTCCGGGCGTGCTGCAAGCCTTCCAGCGCGCAGCGACGATCCGCGATGCGTTCTTCCGCTCGGGTGGCACTCAGCCCATCGTGCGTTTCGAACTCAAACCGGTGTCGATGGACCCGACCATCACCCAGTTCCTGCTGGACCTGGACGGTCAGCAACTGAGCTACGACCACGGCCCAAGCCGCCCGGTGGCGATGCAATGGCCAAACCCCGGCAGCATTGGCGTGGTGCGTCTCTCCATCATGCCGCCCGCCGCCAGTGGCCGTTCCGGCGTGACATTGGACGGGCCGTGGGCGTGGTTCCGCCTGCTGGAGCAGTCGGACCTCACCGCCGGAAACTCGCCGGACCGTTTCAACCTGCGCCTGCGCGTGGACGGTGCGAGCATCGCCTACGAGTTGCGCGCCAACAGCGCGTTCAACCCGTTCAAGAGCCGCGTACTCAGTGGTTTCAGCCTGCCGGAGCGGCTATGACGACCTTGGGTTTCTACGGCAAGTTGGCCAGCCGTGGCGACTTCGTCAGCCGCGCGTTGCCCCAGAGTTTCATCGGTCCGTGGGACAGCTGGTTGGCGGCGGGTCTGCTTGCCAGTCAGAACAGCCTCGGCGGCGATTGGCTCAACACCTACCTGGTCAGCCCGTTGTGGCGCTTTGTGCTGGCGCCGGGTGTGTGCGGGCCGGACGCGGCGGCGGGTGTGGTGATGCCGAGCATCGACTGGGTCGGGCGTTATTTCCCGCTGGCGGTGGTGACGTTGCTCGATCACGACACCAATCCCGCATCCCTGGTCGGCGGGCCGGACACTTGGTTCGAGCAGGCTGAAGAATTGTTGCTTAGCACCCTGGATGCCGGTGCCACCTTCGAAAGCTTCAATGACGGCCTCGACAACCTTGGCTTTCCGGCGAGCGAGCCGCGCGCGGTGGGTGGCCGTTTCGCCGGCTTGCAACGGGTGGCCGCCACCGTGCCTCACGGGCGCATGACCGCCCTGGCCGAACAGGCCTGCGAAGGCGCGAGCCTGTGGTGGGGCCGTGGTTCGCAGACGATTTCCCCTGGTTTGTTGCGGTGTCAGGGCCTGCCTGCCGCTGGCGATTTTGCGCAGTTTTTGCTCGGACAAGAAGGTGTGGTGTAGATGGGGTCGACGTACAAATCCGCGAGCAAAAGCCATGTGGGCATGGTGCGCCAGGTCAACGAAGACGCCTGCCTGGACCTGCCGGAAAACCGCCTGTGGGTGGTGGCCGACGGCATGGGCGGGCATGCGGCGGGGGACTATGTGAGCAGCCTGATCGTCGACAGCCTGCGCAGCGTGCCGGTGGGCCGCTCCCTGGATGAGTACACGGCGGCGCTGCGCAACGACCTGCTGCGCATCAACGCCGCCGTGCGCGAAGAAACCGCCCACCGTGGCGTGACCATGATGGGCAGCACCGTGGTGCTGTTGGCCGCCCGTGGCCTGCGCGGGGTTTGCCTGTGGGCTGGCGACAGCCGCTTGTACCGCCTGCGCGACGGTGTGCTCGAAGGCATCTCCCGCGACCACAGCTACGTGCAAGACCTGCAAGACAGCGGCCTGCTCAGCGAAGCCGACGCCCGCACCCATCCACGCGCCAATATCGTCACCCGTGCGATCGGCGTGGAAGCGCACCTGGAACTGGCGGTGGTCGACCTGCTGATCGCCCCCGGTGACAGCTACTTGCTGTGCAGCGACGGCCTGAACAAGACCGTCGAAGACCATGAGATCCGCGAAGTCCTCGGCCACGACACGCCGGATGAAATCGTGCGCAGCCTGGTGCACCTGGGGCTCAACCGGGGTGCGCCGGACAACATCACCGCCATCGTTGTGAAGGTATCGGCATGAACATCGTCATTCCCGGTTATGACATCGAGGGCGAGATCGGCGAAGGCGCCATGGCCAGTGTGTACCTGGCGACCCAGCGTTCCCTGGAGCGCAAGGTGGCGTTGAAGGTGATGGCGGCGGCGCTGGCGGCTGACCCGAGCTTCTGCGAACGCTTCCTGCGTGAGGGCAAGACCCTGGCGCGCTTGTCGCACCCGCACACGGTGACCATCCATGACATCGGCAATGTCGGTGAGTTGTATTACATGGCCATGGAATACCTGCCCAACGGCACGCTCAAGGAGCGCATCGCCGTCGGCATGACGCCGGAGAAGGGCGTGACGCTGATTCGCCAGATCGCCTCGGCGCTGGGCTATGCCCATGCCCAGGGCCTGGTGCACCGCGATGTGAAACCGGCGAACATTCTGTTCCGCGCCGACGGCACGGCGGTGCTGTCGGATTTCGGTATCGCCAAGTCCCTGGATGATCGCACCCAGTTCACCCAGGCCGGGTTTGCCGTAGGCACGCCAAGCTACATGAGCCCAGAGCAGGCGCGGGGCCAGGAGATTGATGGTCGCGCCGACCTGTATGCGCTGGGCGTGGTGCTGTACGAGATTCTCGTCGGCAAGCTGCCTTATACCGGCACCGATGCGCTCTCCACGGCGCTCGCGCACCTGACTGAACCATTGCCCGAATTGCCGGTGCACCACGGCCGGTATCAGGAGGTGCTGCGCAAGCTGTTGGCCAAGGATCCGGCGGAGCGTTTCGCGGATGCGGCGGCGTTGTTGCGGGCGTTGGATAACCTGCCGTCGGAATCGCCAGAGGCCACCTTGGTGCGCCCGTTGCCGATCCCGATGAATTTTGATCTGGCCGGCATCACCCCGGAATCCATCGAGATCCCCACCGAGAAACCCCAGCCGGTGCGCCAACCGGTGGTGCCGCCGTCCCAGCACAGCGAGCAGCGCCGTGGGCCGGTGTTGGCACTGGCCGCGGTTGCGGTGGCGGTTGCGTTGGCGATTGGTGGTGCCAGTTATTGGTGGTTGAGCGGCAGCGATGAACCTGTGGTCAAACCCCCGGCTGCGGTGGTTGTGCCGCCAGTGGCGCCGGCTGTGGCAGAAGTGGATGGCGGCCAGCGTCCGTTGCTGATGGCGGGCAAGAAAACCCTGTTCCAGCGCGTCCTCAGCAAACCCGGCGCCAAGCTTTCAACCGACGCCGGCAGTGCGCCGGGCAAGGCCTTGCCGGCGTTTTCCGTGCTCTACGTCTACCAACTCAAGGATATCGAAGGCAGCCCATGGGTACGCGTCGGCGCCGCCACCGATGGTCGCAGCGACGGCTGGTTGCCTGCGTCCCAGGTCAGCGACTGGAAGCAGAGCCTGGTCTTGAAGTTCACCGAGCGTTCGGGTCGGGCGCCGGTGATGTTCCTGCGCCAATCCGCTGAAGTGGAAAAACTGCTGGCTGACCCGACCGCCGCCAAAGGCGTACTGGCCAAGGCGCAGAAAAACAGTGAAGACAACAGCCAGATCCTGGCCCTGGAACCAACCGCCAGTGCGGTGCCGCAAAACCAGTTCTACCTGCTGCCGATCTTCGATTCCAAAGAGACCTTCGACGAAAACGGCCAGCCAGTGCAGTTGCTCAATGTGGCCTCCATCGACCCCGGCATCAGCGCGGCCGCCAAGCCCTCGACGCCGGTGATCAAGGCCAACGCCGACGCCTTTCGCACGGCGGTTGTGCTGGTGGTGGATACCACCGTTTCCATGCAGCCCTACATCGACCAGATCCGCGACGTGGTGCACGAACTGCAAACCCGCATCGGCGAACGCGGCGAGTTGGACAGCGTGAGCTTCGGCATGGTCGGCTTTCGCAGCAGCATCAAGAAAACCCCTGGCCTGGAATACGTCGCCAAGACCCTGATCACCCTCGACCAGGGCCGCGACCCGCAACGTTTCCTCGACATGGCGCGGCAGGTCAAGGCGTCCACCGTGTCCAGCCATTCGTTCAACGAAGATGCGTTCGCCGGGGTGATGCAGGCGGTGGACGGCATGGATTGGTCGGGCTATGGCGGGCGCATCATCCTGCTGGTCACCGATGCCGGCGCGCTGCGCAAGAACGATCCGTTCGCCGCCACCCAGATGAACGAAGCCGAGGTGCGCCAGGCTGCGCTGGGCAAGCAGATCAAGATCTACGCCCTGCACCTGCGCACCGACGCCGGTAAGAAAACCCATGCCGGTGCCGAGAGCCAGTACCGCATCCTCACCGCTGACGCCAACCCGCAGATCGGTGACCTGTACACGGCGGTGCCCGGCGGCGATGTGCGCAAGCTCGGTGAACGTGTGGATGAGATCGGCACGGTATTCGCCAACCTCGTGCATCAAGTGCGCAGCAACACGCCACAGCCGGTGCCGTTGCTGAGCAGCGCGCCGAGCCTGGCGGATAAATCCGCTGCCGTCGGTTATGCCATGCACATGGATTTCCTCGGGCGTAAAACCGCGAGCCAGGCGCCACAACTGGTCAGCGCCTGGACCGCCGACCGCGACCTGACCAACCCGGCACTGCCGGCGTTCCAGGTGTGCGTGATGCTGACCAAGTTGCAGCTCAACGACCTGCAGCAGTCGCTGAAACTGATCGTTGATGCAGCGCGCAAGACCCAGACTTCACCCAAGGATTTCTTCCAGGAAATCGCCAGCGCCTCCGCCTATATGAGCCGCGACCCACAGGCCCTGCGCAAGGGCGGCAACCTGGCCGACGGCGGCATCTTGGGTGAATACCTGGAAGGCCTGCCGTACCGCAGCAAGTCGCTGAACATGACCCAGGACCTGTGGTTGTCGTTGAGCGTGGCCGAGCAGGAAGACTTTATCGACGAGCTGGACTCGAAGATCCGCCTCTACGAAACCTTCCACAATGATGTGGCCAACTGGGTCCGTTTCGGCGATGCCGAGCCGGGCGATGCGTTGTACCGCGTGCCGTTGTCGACCTTGCCGTAATGCTGAACCTGAACGCGGTGCACAAGAGCCGGGGCGTCGGCAGCCAGCGCTACAGCCTGGTGATTCCGGCGCTGACGCTGCGTGCGGGTGAGCAATTGGCGATTGTCGGGCCCAGCGGTAGCGGCAAGAGCACCTTGTTGGATCTGCTGGCGTTGGTATTGGCGCCGGATCAGGTCGGGCAGTTTGAATTTCATCAGCAGGACATTGCCGGGTTGTGGCGCACCGATCAGCAATCCACGCTGGCCGCGCTGCGTAGCCAGCACCTGGGGTATGTGCTGCAAACCGGCGGCCTGCTGGGGTTTCTCGATGTGCGCGGCAATATCGCCCTGTCCCGGCAACTGTTGGGCTTGAAGGACGACGGCAGCGTGGCGCGCCTGGCCGAGCAGTTGGAGATCAGCGACCAGTTGGCCAAGAAACCGGCAGCGCTCTCGGTGGGTCAACGCCAGCGTGTCAGCTGTGCCCGCGCCCTGGCTCATGCGCCGCAACTGGTGCTGGCGGATGAACCGACGGCGTCCCTCGACCCCTTGAACGCCGAGCGCGTGATGCAGGCGCTGCTGGCCCAGGCGCGCGAACACCGTGCCGCCTGTGTGATCGCCACCCATGACGAACCCCTGGCCCGCGCCAGTGGCTTGCAGGTGCGGCGTATCATTTGCCGTCGCGACACCGACGGCGGCGTCACCGCGACCCTCGGGGAGGTGTGCTGATGCGCATGGGTCTGGTGGCGTCGCTGGCCTGGCAGGACTATCGCAACGATGCCTGGCTGTCGGCCTGTTCGGTGCTGGCGCTGGTCGCGGTCATTGCACCGTTGCTGGTGTTATTCGGCCTGAAATTTGGACTGGTTAGCAGTTTGACCGAACGTTTACAGACCGACCCCGCCACCCGTGAAATTATTCCGCTGGGCGGTGGTCGATTCAGCAGCGCCTTTATCGAGCAACTCGGCCAGCGCAGCGATGTGGCGTTTGCACTGCCGCGCACGCGACAGATTGCGGCGACCGCGCAGGTGGGCGCCTTGGCCCTGGAAATGCTGCCGAGCGCTTCGGGTGATCCCTTGCTGGTGGGTCTGCCGGTGCCCAAGGGCCTGGACCAGATCGTGCTGAGCCACACCGCCGCCGAGAAGCTGGCGGCACGGCCGGGGGATTGGCTGGAGACCCGTTTTGCGCGGCAAGTAGCAGGGCGCTTCGAGGCCCAGCGCACGCGCTTGCAGGTGCTGGCGGTATTGCCGCTGGAAGCTTTTGCCCGTGACGGTTTGTTTGCCGATTTGAAATTGCTGGAAGCCGCAGAAGATTACCGTGATGGCCGCGCAGTACCGGCCTTGGGCTGGGAGGGTGAAGCGGTCGGTGTGAGTGAACAACGCGTGTACCCGGCATTTCGCCTGTATGCGCGCAGCCTCACCGACGTAGAACCTTTGCGGGTGTTTTTCGCCGGGCAGAACCTGCTGGTGTCGACCCAGGCGCAGACCATCGCGCAGGTGCAGTCGTTGAGCCGCAACCTGTCGATCGTGTTCTGGGTGATCTGCGGGTTGGCGTTGGCGGGAGGGTTTGCGGCGATCTTCGCTGGGGCGTTGGCCGCCGTGGCGCGCAAGCGTCGGGAATTGTCGGTGTTGCGCCTGTTGGGGTTTTCCACCGGTGGGCTGTTGCTGTTTGTGGTGGTGCAGGCGCTGTACAGCGCAGGCTTCGCCGCCGTGCTCAGTGCTGGTCTGTATGGCTTGGCCGAGGCGGCGTTGAATCAGTTATTCGTGCAGGTGCCGGGCGAACACGCCAGTCACCTGTTGGCGCGTCATTATGGCCTGGCCCTGGTTGCAATCATGGGCGTCAGCGCCATGGCGGCGGCCTGTGGTGGTTGGCGAGTGGCGCGGATCCAGGCTTCTGAAGGAATCAGAGATGTTTAAGTTACTGGGCGCCTGTGTGGCGCTGACCTTGGCCTCCATGGCCTGGGCCGATGAGGCGAGTGACAAACTCGATAACCCCAAGCCGCTGGAAGGCGACGTCAGCCTGCCGCTGCCGTGCGAAGGCAACATGGTATTCCGCTATGCCTACGTGCTGGCCCAGGGCACCCTGGATGACCGCGAGATCAGCCTCGGCTACCCCTTTGCCGAAGGCGAGGCGGGCTATCAGCAGTCATTCATTTCCGGCTACCGCCGCGACTTCATCAATGGCCAGTTCACCCTCAAGGACCTGCCCAAAGACTGGAACAAAGTCATAGCGCCGTTGATGCCGAAGACCGACGCCAAGACCCCGCTCAAGCCCATGCTCTACTTCATCGGCAAGTACGAAGTGACGGCACGCCAGTACGCCCAGGTAATGTCCCAGGCGCAGTCCCTGGCCAACGGCGAACCGGCGCCGGCGTGTGACGCGCCTACCGGCATGGCCGGGCGCTTGCCCAAGGTGAAGCTGTCGCGTTTTGAGGCCGAGCGTTTCTCGGCGGTGTACAGCGCCTGGTTGATGAAATACCACCGCGACTTGCTGCCGGTCAGTGGTCGCGGCTCTTCGGCGGATGACGGCGGCCTCGGCTTTGTGCGCCTGCCCACTGAAGTGGAGTGGGAGTTCGCCGCGCGCGGCGGACATGCCGTCAGTCGTCAGGACCTGGAAGGGCGCCTGTTCCCGCGCCGTACTGAAGGTAGTGACAGCGACGGCCCTCTCGGCGATTACGCCGTGTTCAACCAGGTCGCCGGCGGCACCGGCCAGGCCGCGCGCCTGATGCCCATCGGCACCAAATTGCCCAACCCGATCGGTCTGTTCGACGTGATCGGCAACGCCGCAGAGATGGTCCAGGAATCCTTCCAACTGGTGCACGCCGGGCGTCGTCAGGGCACCTACGGCGGCTTTGTGGTCAAGGGTGGCAACTATCTGGAAGGCGAGGGCACGCTGTTCACCGGCATGCGCCGCGAGTACCCGCTGTTCGCCGCCGACGGCACCGAGCAAAGCAACGAGACCACCGGGTTCCGCGTGGCGATTGGTGCCTTGTCGGCGCCGCGTTCACGTTACAAGGAGTTGTTCGCCCAATGGCAGAAAGAAGGTCGCCTGGCTTCGCTGACCGACGCCATCGACGATGCCCAGGACCCGACCAAGCGCCTGGACAGCATCATCGCCGCCAGCGCCGACCCCAAGCTGCAAGCCGAGCTGGGGCTGGTCAACGAAGAGCTCAAGCGCAACGTCTCGCTGATCGCCCAGCAACGCGAAGAGGCGGCGGGCAACCTGATCCAGTCGGCCGCGTTGGTGGCCGAGACCATCGCCAACTACAACATCCGCCTGGCCAACCTGCAGAAGAGCCGCCAACAGTCCCTGGACAACAAGGACGAGGCCAGCGCGCAGCTGTTCGACATGGCGATTGCCAATGGCCGTAGCGCGCTCGATGGCGCGGTGGCGATCTATATCGACAACCTGGCCACCGGCACGCGTTACACCGATGCGGTGATCCAGGCGCAGTTTCAACGGATCAAGGAAGAGTTGGATCGCAAGCCAGTGCTCGGCAAGAGCCTGGTGACGCGCGCAACACTGTTCGTTCGCCATGTCGGCAACTACCGCAAGCAACAGCGGGCCGACCCGGCAACGATCTTGAAGGAATTGCTCGCAGCGAGCGGTCAGCGATGAGCGCTGGCTGTATGGCGAGCTTGGAAGGGACTCAGGCGGCGGTGGGCCGTGCTGGGCAAGTCAAACTTAAACGAGAACACACCTATGCTTTTTTCCCGTAAGGCGGTTTCCAAGCGTCACTTGCTGCTGATCGCGGCCGGTTTCAGCACTGTGTTGACCGGTTGCGCCACGTCGCCGGCCTCCAAGGTCGCGTCGAGCACCAAGGTCGAGTACTACCCGAACTGCTACGAGCCGGTGCAGCACCTGCGCGCGACCGATTCGGACATGACCAAGTCGGTCGTGACCGGCGCGGCCATCGGCGCTGCTGGCGGTGCCCTGCTGGGCGCGCTGACCGGCGACTCCGACAAGCGTGGCCGTAACGCGGCCATCGGTGCTGCGGGCGGCGCATTGGCCGGCGGCGCGGCGGGTTACTACACCGAGCGTCAGAAGCAGATCAGCGATGACAACCAGCGCATCGCCTCTTACTCCACCGACTTCAACAAAAGCGCGTCGGACATCGACCGCAGCACCGCCTACGCCAAAGCGTCGCAGCAGTGCTACCAGAGCGCATTCACCAAGCTGGTGGCTGACCGCAAGGCCAAGACCGTCAACGACACCGAAGGCCGCAAGCGCCTGGCGGAAATCGTGTCCGGCCTGAAGGAATCCAATGACCTGATCGTCGCGGTCAACGGCAAAGCCAGCGAAGACCTGAACAACTACACCCAGGCCTATGAAAAAGACCTGCAGCAAGTGGGTGTGCAGCGTAACGACGTGGTGACCGTGGCCCAAGCGGACACCGCACCAGTGGTTGCGCCAGCCAAAGGTAAGAAACCGGTGAAAGTCGCGAAGAAGAAGGACCTGCCGGTTGTGCCGAAAGAAGCGGTGACCACCGAGAAGAGCATCCAGACCGTGCAGGCCAAGCAAGCTGAAAGCAAGCAGGTTGCCAGCGCCGGTAAGGCGCAGATCGAAGGCACCTGCCGCGATCCTAACCTGGCCGACTGGGCGCCAGTGCCTTGCCCGAACGTTTAAGCAACATGCTGCTATAAGCGTCAAACGCCAGCCGATCTTCCGCTAATGCGCAAGATCGGTGGCGTTCTTTTTGCAAATCGTTAAACTGCTGCGGCCACTCAATAAATACACCGAGGCCGTGTGCATGAAATTTCGTCTTCTCCTGTGGGTGCTGGGCCTGATGATGGGCAAAGCCAGCCGCACCAATCCTGCCTTCCAGCAACAGTTGGGCGATAAAGACCTGGCGTTCCAGTTGCAGACCCTCGACGGCAAGGTTGCCCGTCACTTCATCGTCAAAGACCAGCGCATCACCAGCCGCTCGGGTGTTCACCCGTCGCCGGCATTCGCCATCGCCTTCAAAGATGCCGCCTACGGCTTCGCCACGATGCAGGCGAAGAACAAGCAACTGGCGTTCATGACGGGGATTCAGGACAAGTCGATCCAGATCAAGGGCAACCCGGCGCTGGTGATCTGGTTCCAGGGGTTGACCAAGTATTTGAAGCCGAAGAAAAAGAAGTAAGGTTTTTCAGGTAGACCGAGGTAGGTTCATCGCAGGCAAGCCAGCTCCCACACTAGACGGCATTCCAACGTTGGAACTCGGTCAAGTGTGGGAGGTGGCTTGCCTGCGATAGCGGGCTAACAGACTAAAGATTCAGCCTTGGCTGAACTGCGAGGCCAGCTCACGCAACAACACCTCGGCATCCAGCACTTTGCCCACTACTTCCTCAGCCTTGTCCCGCGTCAGCCCCAGGCGCTCAAGCAGCGCATCCGGAATCGCCTCATCCGGCCCGGAGCCAATCCCACGGCTGCGCAACAAGCGCACCGCCAGGCACACCAGGTTCGGATACTCCGCGTACTGACCATCGTAGGTCGGATCATGCTGGAAGCGCAGCGCAGTGGACAACTCATCCGGCATGTCCCAGTAGCGCATCAGCCACGCACCGATCTGCTCGCGGCTGATACCCAGCAAGTGTTGCTCGACATAGCTGTGGCACAGGTGCGGGTTGACCTCCAGGTGACGGCAGATCAGCGAAAAGTGCGGCGGGAACACGTGAGCCAGCAGCAGGTAACCGAAGTTGTGCAGCAGACCGGCCAGATAAGTCAGGCCGGCTTCCGGGCGCTGGGCGCGCGGCATGGCGCGGGTCAGGCCTTCGATCACGGCGGCGGTGTAGATCGACTGGTGCCAGTACGGCGTGGACTGGTGCGGGTGGTCCTTGGGCAGGCTCAAGGTCTTGCCCAGGGCCAGACCCAGCGCCAGGTTGATCACCAGGTCGAAGCCCAGCACGCGCACGATGGCGTCTTCCACGGAGCGGATCTTGCCTGGCGATGCGTAGTACGGCGATGCGGCCCAGCTTACGACTTGCGCAGCCAGGGCAGGGTCGGTTTCCACAACGCCGGTGATGTCGTCGATGGTGGCGTTGGGGTCGACGCGCAGCTTGATGATCTTCTGCGCCGTGTCGGCCAGCGGTGGAATCTCGATGGTCGCTTCCAGGCGTTGCTGGATGCGCCGGGCGGTGAACGCCTGCATCGCCTGGGTGATTTCCTCGCGGTCATCATTGGGGCGGTCGAGGTTGGGGCGGATGTTGCTCAACGGCTCGCCGAAGTGGCCGGCGCTGGCCTTGGTGAGCATCGTCTTGAAGGCGTCGGTCGGTATTTCCAGCAGCAACCCGGCTTCACCCGAATGCACCAGCAGGCTCGGCTCGTTGAGCAGGCTGCCTTCGTACAAGCATGGGGAACTGGTGAGGGGCGGCAGGCCCGGCAGCAGGCTGAGTTCGTGCTTGCCCAGCATGCGTTCGACGCGATCTGGCGACACCGCCGTGAGGCGTCGACCGGTGAGTTCGGCGAGGCGGTTGAGGTCGAGCAACTGGTTCTGCGGGAACAGCACCATCAGTGCGCCCACCGCGTCTTCCAGCAGCACGGCCTGGACCTTTCGTGCAGGATTCAGGCCCGGTAGGTCGGTGACTTCCGTGTAGGGGATGGCGAGTTTTGCGAGCAGAGCCCGAATGACCGGCGGGGCGGTCAGTGGGGCTGTGGCGAGGGCAACTTCTGACATGGCCTGATCCAATTTCTTACAGTCCACGAAGTATAACCAGCTTGATACAACTGTTGGTCGACTAAGTGAGTCAGGCGTCACACTTGGCCGTATTGCTGCCCATGGCGTAGCCAGCGATCCAGCAAAGGGCTGACATGATCCGGCCAACGTTCGAGCAACGCTTGCGCCGCATCCCGCACGGCCGGCAGCAGGTCAGCGTCGCGCATCAGGTCGGCGACCTTGAATTGCAGCAGGCCGGTCTGGCGCGTGCCTAGCATTTCACCGGGGCCACGCAGCTCCAGGTCTTTTTCGGCGATGACAAACCCGTCGTTGGTTTCGCGCATGATGCCCAGACGTTGGCGTCCGATCTGCGACAGCGGCGGGTGGTAGAGCAGCACACAATGGCTGGCGGCGCTGCCCCGGCCGACCCGGCCGCGCAACTGGTGCAGTTGCGCCAGGCCCAGGCGCTCGGGGTTCTCGATAATCATCAAGCTGGCGTTGGGTACGTCCACACCGACCTCGATCACCGTGGTTGCCACCAACAGTTGCAGGTTGCCGGCCTTGAATTCTGCCATCACGGCGGCTTTTTCTGCGGGCTTCATGCGGCCATGGATCAGCCCGACCTTAAGCTCGCCCAGAGCACTGGTGAGGTCTTCAAAAGTAGTCTCGGCGGCCTGGCACGTCAGCTCTTCGGACTCTTCAATCAGCGTGCACACCCAGTACGCCTGGCGCCCTTCGGCGCAGGCGCCGCGCACACGCTCAATCACTTCGACACGCCGGGTGTCGGTGACCAGCACGGTATTGACCGGTGTCCGGCCGGGCGGCAGTTCGTCAAGGATCGAGGTGTCGAGGTCGGCGTAGGCGCTCATCGCCAGGGTGCGCGGGATCGGCGTGGCGGTCATGATCAACTGGTGTGGGTTCATGCGTCCGCCCACGCCTTTCTGTCGCAGGGCGAGGCGTTGTTGCACGCCGAAACGGTGCTGTTCGTCAATGATCACCAGCGCAAGGTTCTTGAACTGCACTTCGTCCTGGAACAGCGCGTGGGTGCCAACGACCATCGGCGCGCCGCCGGCAATCTGTTCCAGTGCCGCTGCGCGTACCTTGCCCTTGAGCTTGCCGGCCAGCCACGCCACTTCCAGGCCGAGCGGCTCGAGCCATCGCTTGAAGGTGATGAAGTGCTGCTCGGCAAGAATCTCGGTGGGCGCCATCAACGCCACTTGGTAACCGGCTTCCAGCGCTTGCAGGGCGGCGAGGGCGGCGACCACGGTCTTGCCCGCGCCTACGTCGCCCTGGATCAGCCGTAGCATCGGCTCTTTCTGACTGAGGTCGTAGGCGATTTCATTACCGACGCGCTGTTGGGCACCGGTCGGCGCAAAGCCGAGGTTGGCCAGGTACTGCGCAGGCAACCGCGTGGCCTTGGGCATGGCCGGCGCGCGCAGGGAGCGCATGCTCTCGCGCAGGCGTTGCTGGGACAGTTGGTGGGTCAAGAGTTCTTCGAAAGCCAGGCGATGCTGGGCCCAGTGATGACCGAGAGCCAGCTCGTCGACATCGGCATCGGCAGGCGGGTGATGCAAGTAGCGAATCGCGTCGTCCAGCGACGCCAGTTGGTAGTCGCGGGCCAGCTCCAGCGGCAGCCAGTCGGGCAGGCTTTTCGGGCCGAGCATCGTCAGCGTCTGCATGCACAACTGGCGCAGGCGTTGTTGGGTCAGGCCTTCGGTGAGCGGGTAAATCGGAGTGAGCGTCGTGTCGACTGGCGGCGGCTCATCGCCGGTGATGGCGCGGTATTCCGGGTGGTAGATTTCCAGGCCTGAGGCACCAGGCCGCGCTTCGCCGTAGCAGCGCACGCGGGTGCCGCGCTTGAGCCCTTCCTTCTGCGCGTTGCTGAAATGGTAGAAGCGCAGGCTCAGGCCACCGGTGCCGTCCTGCAGGCGCACCACAAGGCTGCGGCGCTTACCCATCACCACATCGGCACCGCTCACTGTGCCTTCGACCACCGCATCCTGCCCAGGGCGCAGCTGGCCGATGGGCACGACGCGAGTGCGGTCCTGATAGCGCAGGGGCAGGTGGAACAACACGTCCTGGAGGTTTTCCAGGCCGACCTTGGCCAACTTCTCGGCCATGGCTTCACCGACACCCTTGAGTGCCGTCACCGACACCTGCGACAGCTCAGTCATACCGTTGCTTAGCTCACAGCCGTCGGCTTGGCCACCGAGCACAGACGGATCGAATCGGCGAGGATCTCAATCGCTTTTGGCCGTGGGAAGCTGGCGCGCCAGGCGATCGCCACGGTGCGGAACGGCACCGGCGGCGTCAGTGGGCGTACTTCGATCACGCCAGGGGCGTAGTGATGGCTGTCCACTGCCGACAGCGGCAGGATCGAAATACCCAGGCCGGACGCGACCATGTGGCGAATGGTTTCCAGGGAGCTGGATTCCACGGTGGTGTGCTTGGCGCCGTCGTTGCCCTTGGTCAGGGTCGGGCAGGCTTCCAATACCTGGTCGCGGAAGCAGTGGCCTTCGCCCAGCAGCAGCAGGCTCTTGTCGTTGAGCAGGCCGGCGTCGATGGTGTCTTTTTGCGTCCACGGGTGGGAAGCGGGCATCAAGACGTAGAACGGCTCGTCGTACAGCGGCAGCGTCAATACGTCCGCTTCATTGAATGGCAGAGCGATGATGATCGCGTCCAGCTCGCCGTTGCGCAGTTTGTCGCGCAGCACGTGGGTGAAGTTTTCTTCGATATACAGCGGCATCTGCGGCGCGACGCGGTGCAGTTGCGGGATCAGATGCGGGAACAGGTAAGGGCCGACGGTGTAGATGGCGCCGACTTTGAGCGGTGCAGTCAGCTGGTTCTTGCCGGCCTGGGCCAGTTCGCGAATGCTCTGCGCTTGCTCCAGCACCTTCTGGGCCTGGGCCACAATGCCTTCGCCCACAGGCGTCAGGCGCACGGCGCTCTTGCTGCGCTCGAAAATCAGCACACCGAGTTCGTCTTCAAGCTTTTTCACGCCCACCGACAGCGTCGGCTGGCTGACATGGCAACGCTCGGCCGCGTGGCCGAAGTGCTGCTCTTGGGCGAGGGTAACGATGTAGCGTAATTCTGTAAGAGTCATAGCGGGCGTCCATGAGGTTGCGGGCCAAGCATACCGGCTGCAATCGATAGACGCACGTTATCAGAACTTTGCTGGGGATTGAGCGGGGAGTTACGCAGATTTTGCTGAAGGTGGTGAGGATTGCCCCTCACCACCTTCATTTTCAGCGACGACGCTTCTCGATGTTGTACACGAACGGTGCAACGATCTCGATGCTACCGCCTTTGAGCATGTCTGCCGGCGGCTTGGGCAGCGGCTGGGCACGACGGATCATGTCCAGCGTGGCGCGGTCCAGGTCGGCGTTGCCGGAGCGGCCCACCAACTCGTAGGACAGCACGTTGCCTTCGGCATCGACCACGAACTTCAGGCGGTTCAAACCTTCCTTGCCACGGGCCTGGGCGCCTGGCGGGTACTTCTTGTACTTCTGCAGGTGCGCCAGCAGGGTGCCTTCCCAGGAAGCCTTCGCTGCGATCTGCTGCGGAGACGGGCCTGGAACAGGCTGGGCCGATTTTTCAGCCGGTGCCTGGGTCGGCGGAGCGTCGCTCGGCGGGTCCTCGGAGGGTTTCTCCTTGGGCGGCTCGATCTTCTTCTCCACAGGCTTGGGCGGCTGCGGTTTAGGCTTGGGCTTGACCGGCTTGGGCACCTGGATCGTTGGCTTGGGCGCCTCGGCCAGTTTCGGCAGGGGCAGCTCTTCCACCGGTGCAGGCGGTTGCGGCGGCGTTACCACCTTGGGTGGCGCTGGCGGCGGCGGGGCTGGCATCGGTGCCAGGTCGATGACCATGGCAGCCGGTGGCAACTGCACCGTGCGCGGCGCGGACCAATGTAGCGCGATAGCGATCGCGACGGCATGCACGCCCAGTACGACGGCGAGGCTGGTGCCATAACGCGTCAGTTTGTGGCGCGTCGTGATCATTTCTTGGCTGCCGTCTCAAGTCCGACCAGGCCGACCTTGAGGTAGCCGGCTGCCCGCAGCGCATCCATCACGCTCATCAGGTCGCCGTAGTCCACGCCCTTGTCAGCCTGGAAGAAGATTGTCGTGTCTTTCTTGCCTTGGGTCTTGGCGTCGAGCACCGGCCCCAGGGTTTCAGCTTTGACTTCTTCTTCGCCCAGGAACAGGCGTTGGTCCGCCTTGACGCTGAGGAAGATCGGTTTCTCTGGCCGTGGCGCAGGTTTGGCGCTGGACGCGGGCAGGTCGACCTTGATGTCCACGGTCGCCAACGGTGCCGCCACCATGAAGATGATCAGCAGCACCAGCATCACGTCGATAAACGGCGTGACGTTGATTTCGTGGTTCTCGACGAGTTCGTCGTCGCCTTGATTCAAATGCAGGCCCATGGCCGATTACCCCACTTTCACCATGTGCGGTTGCGAGCTGCGCTCGGTAGGCAGGTGATCGAGGTCGCGGCTGACCAGCAGCAGGACTTCTGCCGACGCGTCCGAAACCTGGGCCTTGTAGCCGGCAATCGAACGGGCGAAGACGTTGTAGATCACCACCGCAGGAATCGCGGCAACCAGGCCCAGGGCCGTTGCCAGCAGGGCTTCGGCGATGCCGGGGGCAACGACGGCGAGGTTGGTGGTCTGGGTTTTGGCGATGCCGATGAAGCTGTTCATGATGCCCCACACGGTGCCGAACAGGCCGACGAACGGCGCGGTAGAGCCGATGGTTGCCAGCACGCCGGTGCCGCTGCTCATGTTACGACCGCAGGCCGCCACCAGGCGCTCCAGGCGGAAGGCAACACGTTCCTTGATACCTTCTTTTTCGCGGGTGTTGGCGGACAGGCGCATTTCTTCCAGCGCGTCGTGCACCAGGGTATTGGCCAGGGTGCCCTTTTTGGTCGCGCTTTCGCTGGCTTCCTTGAGGGTGGTGGCCTTTTTCAGGTGGACGATTTCAGTGCGCAGACGACGTTTGGCGCCCAGCAGCTCGAAGCCCTTGGCGATCCAGATGGTCCAGGTGATGATCGACGCGATGGCCAGACCGATCATGACGGCTTTCACCACCACGTCAGCATTCTGGTACATGCCCCACGGCGACAGGTCGTGAGCCATGCCCAGGGTGTTGTCTTCTTCCAGCACCACACCGGTGTCGTCGGCGGCGGCTGGGTCCGCTGCCAGGGCGGGGTCGGTGGCGGCGGGCGCTGCGGCCGGTGCCGCGGCGTTTTGCTCAGCGGCAGCTGGGGTAGCGGGTGCGGAGGCATCAGCGAATGCGGCGGTCGGTGCCAGCAGTACGCTGAACAGCAGCGCAGCAATCGCGCGCCAGGCGCGGGATGGGCTGTGAAGCTTGGTTGGCGAAGCGGGGGTTGTATTACGTGTCATGCTGGCCGGACCTGAGAGAAAAAATGAGTGATCGTCCTTCCAGACCCAGAGGGTCGAGGACAAATGGGCGGTTATTATTGCAAGTAATTCTTGTTAACAGAAGTAATACAGTAACTTTATTTGTGCTTTTTCTGGCCGTCTGTCATCTGCGAAGGCTAACCTAGACCTTTCAGTACGGAGTTTTGTGATGTCTGCGCCTTCTGTTGTGATTGCCGGATGTGGCGATGTGGGGAGCCGGCTGGCCAGCCAGTTGCTCGCCTCGGAATGGGAGGTCCATGGCCTGCGCCGCGATATTTCGCGGCTGCCCGACGGGGTGATCGGCATCGCCGGGGACCTGTTCAACAAGGACTGCCCCGACACCTGGCCGATCGGCGGGGTGGATTACCTGGTGTACTGCGCCGCTGCGACAGACCACGACGAAGCCGGCTATCGCGCCGCTTATGTAGAAGGGCTGAAACATGTGCTGGAGTGGCTGGGCGACTACGGCCAGGAGCCCAAACACCTGCTGTTTGTATCCAGCAGCAGCGTCTACGGGCAGCAGAATGGCGAGTGGGTCGACGAAACGTCGGAGACTCAAGCGAAGGGATATTCCGGGCAAGTCATGCTCGAGGCTGAGCAAGTTGCGCTCAACAGCGGTATTCCGGCGAGCATCGTGCGTCTGACGGGTATCTATGGGCCGGGCCGCGAATGGCTGCTGACTCAGGTTCGCCAAGGCTACCGCGTGGCCATCGACCCACCTTTATATGGCAACCGCATTCACGCGGAAGACGCGGCGGGTTTGCTGGCGTTTTTATTGCGGCATGTGGAAAAGGGCGGTTTGCTGGACAAGGTCTACATCGGCGTCGACGATGCGCCGGCGCCGCTGGCTGAAGTGGTGGATTGGTTGCGTGAGTACCTAGGCGTGACCGAATGGGCTGATGACGCGAGTGTGCGGCGTGCTGGCAGCAAGCAATGCAGCAATGCCCGGGCCAAGGCGTTGGGCTGGACGCCGACGTATCCGAGTTATCGGGAAGGCTACGCGGCGATCCTCGAAGGCCAGCGTTAAATGAAAAAGGAGCCCAAGGGCTCCTTTTTAATCACTGCTTTTCAAGCAACCACTGGCGAGGCCCTGGCGTAAACGAAGGCACCTCATCCGCCTGTGCGGTATTGATCGCCTGGAAGATCTCCAGTTGCTTACCCTTGCGCACAAAAAACCACGGATTGCCTTGGCCGTTCAGTTGCAGCCAGATGCTGTCGTAGCCACCGCTCATGGATGCGCAATCGCCCGCCAGGCACAGCGAGTACTGATCGACATTCGGCAGGCCGACAACCTTGCCGTTAGCCTGGAATTGCACGATGGCGCCGCTGCCGAAGCCGTCCAGGATCTTCCAGTCGCCGCCCATATAGGCGGCGTACAGTGCACGCTCGAAGTTTGCGCCCAGTGGTGCGCCTTCCGGTGCGGGCTCTTTGGGGCGGGCGAACAGCTGTTCAGGCTCGTTGTCGTTGGCCACTTGCAACAGTTGCTTGCCTTTACGCTTGAGTTCGGTGGCGGAGCTGCCGTAGAAATCCACACTCCAGGCGCCGGACTTTTCACCCAGCAACTTGCCTTCCGCTACTTCAAAACCGTTGTAGTAGCGTGCCTGCGAGGCCTTGGTATTGACCTCCCATTCGAGGTTCGGGCCAAAGCTCTGCAAGGCTTCACGCAAAGGGCCGCCCTTGGCTGCCGCATCGATGGCGACCTGGTTGATCCAGGTGCCGCTCACATCCCGGTCGGCAGGGTTGCTGGCGCAGCCGCCGAGCAACAGGGCGAGCAGTGATGAGGCTACAAGCGCTTTGCGCATCATGAAATCCTTTTAAAACGAAGTCGGCGCAGCCTATGGGGGCTGCGCCGGGTGTTTTACTCGATGACCAGAATCGCGTCCATCTCAACCTGCGCACCCTTTGGCAGGGCGGCAACGCCGATGGCGGCGCGGGCTGGGTACGGCTGTTCGAAGTACTTGCCCATGATCTCGTTGACCTTGGCGAAGTGGCTCAGGTCGGTGAGGAAGATGTTCAGCTTGACGATGTCTTTGAACGAACCGCCAGCAGCCTCGGCCACCGACTTGAGGTTTTCGAAGACCTGCACGGTCTGTGCTTCGAAGCCTTCAACCAGTTCCATGGTCTTTGGGTCCAGTGGAATCTGGCCGGACATGTAGACGGTGTTGCCTGCCTTGATCGCCTGGGAGTAGGTGCCGATGGCGGCCGGGGCTTTATCGCTGGTGATAACAGTCTTGGTCATGAATGACTCCTTGTAATGTGGCTTAGGCGCGCATGCGAGTGATACGGATCACACCCGTCAAGGCACGCAGTTTCTTGATCACGCGGGCCAGGTGCACGCGGTCGTGAACGCTGACCACCAACTGGACCACGCTGATGCGGCCATCGCGTTCGTCCATGCTGATTTTCTCGATATTGCCGTCGGCCGCGTTGACGCTGCTGGCGAGCAGGGCGATCAGGCCGCGCTGGTGTTCCAGCTCCACCCGCAGCTCGACGTTGAATTCGCCGGTGACATCCTTGGCCCACGAGAGCTGGATGCATTTTTCCGGGTTGTGGCGGATCTCGGTGATGTTGCGGCAGTTGTCCAGGTGCACCACCATGCCTTTGCCCGCCGACAGGTGGCCGACAATCGGGTCGCCCGGGATCGGCGTGCAGCACTTGGCGTAGCTGAGCACCAAGCCCTCGGTGCCACGAATCGCCAGCGGACCTTCCGGGCTTGGCAACTGTTCGCCTTCGCCGAGCAGGCGGCGGGCGACGACGTAGGCCATGCGGTTGCCCAGGCCGATGTCTTCCAGCAGGTCTTCGATGGTTTCCTGGCGGTACTCGTGGAGCATCGCTTGCACGCGCTCTGTAGGAATCTTGTCGAGGGCGCTGTCGAAACCGTTGAGCACCTTGTTCAGCAGGCGTTCGCCCAGGCTGATGGACTCGGAGCGGCGTTGCAGTTTCAGGGCGTGGCGGATGTGCGTGCGCGCCTTGCCGGTGACCACAAAGTTGAGCCATGCCGGATTCGGGCGTGCGCCCGGTGCGCTGACGATCTCGACCGTGGAGCCACTTTGCAGCGGTTCGGACAGCGGTGCGAGACGGCGATTGATCCGACAGGCGATGCAGCTGTTACCCACGTCGGTGTGCACGGCGTAGGCAAAATCGACCGCCGTGGAGCCTTTGGGCAGCTCCATGATCCGGCCTTTGGGAGTGAACACGTAGACCTCGTCCGGGAACAGGTCGATCTTCACGCTTTCGATGAATTCCAGGGAGTTGCCGGCACGTTGCTGCATTTCCAGCACGCCCTTGACCCACTGGCGGGCACGGGCATGGGTGCCTTTTGGCTGCTCGTCGCCGCTGGATTTATACAGCCAATGGGCGGCGATGCCGTTGTTGGCCATCTCTTCCATTTCGCGGGTGCGGATCTGGATCTCGATCGGCACCCCGTGCATACCAAACAACGTGGTATGCAGCGACTGATAGCCGTTGGCTTTTGGAATCGCGATGTAATCCTTGAAGCGCCCCGGCAGCGGTTTGTACAAATTATGTACAGCGCCCAGCACGCGGTAGCAGGTGTCGACTTTGTCGACGATGATCCTGAACGCATACACGTCCATGATCTCGTTGAAGGCCCGGCGCTTGCCACGCATCTTTTTATAGATGCCGTAGATGTGCTTCTGCCGGCCGCTGACCTCGCCTTCGATCTCGTCGATCGCCAGGCAATGACTCAGCGACTCTTCGATCTTGTTGACGATTTCCTTGCGGTTACCCCTGGCGCGCTTGACTGCCTGGTAGATGCGCGCCGAACGCATCGGGTGCATGGCTTTGAAGCCGAGGTCTTCGAATTCGATACGAATGGCGTGCATGCCCAGCCGGTTGGCGATGGGCGCGTAGATTTCCAGGGTTTCCTTGGCGATGCGCCGGCGCTTTTCACCGGACAGCACTTCCAGCGTGCGCATGTTGTGCAACCGGTCGGCCAGCTTGACCAGGATCACGCGGATATCGCGGGCCATGGCCATGGCCATCTTCTGGAAGTTTTCCGCCTGGGCTTCGGCCTTGGTCTCGAAGTTCATCTGGGTCAGTTTGCTGACCCCGTCGACCAGTTCGGCCACGGTTTCGCCAAATTGTGCGCTGAGCGCTTCCTTGGCGATGCCGGTGTCTTCGATCACGTCATGCAGCATCGCGGCCATCAGGCTTTGATGGTCCATGTGCATGTCGGCAAGAATATTTGCCACCGCAAGAGGATGGGTGACATACGCCTCACCGCTACGCCGGCGTTGGCCGTCGTGGGCTTGTTCGGCGTAGAAATACGCTCGGCGGACCAGGTTGACCTGGTCGGGGCCGAGGTAGGCCGATAAGCGATCGGCGAGGGCGTCTATGCTCGGCAAAGTGTGAACTCCTGCCGTTGGCTGTGACCCCGCGCCGTGCTACGTCGACCAGGCATAGGCTTAGACGGCCTCGTTGGACTCGTCCTCGAACGCTGCAAACAGCGGTTCGTCTTCAACGATTTCGGCGTTGGCGATGAACTCGTAGCTCATCAGGCCTTCAGCGATTTCACGCAGGGCTACAACGGTAGGCTTGTCGTTTTCCCACTGGACCAGGGGCTCTTTGCCGCCAGTGGCCAGTTGACGGGCACGCTTGGTAGAGAGCATGACCAGCTCAAAGCGGTTATCCACGTGTTCTAGGCAGTCTTCAACGGTTACGCGGGCCATGGTATTCCTCGGAGCGAATGCAAGATGCGCGCTGCCCGGTTGGGCGAGCGGACTAAACAGTTTAAAAAATCACCAGCGTTTAGGGAAGCGCTGATTTTTCGCAGGCCCTCGCAAAACCGCTACAAGTGCCAATGTAAAGCCCTTGCAGCGGTTTTGGGAAGAGCCAATCAACCGAGCAGTTCGGCCAGTAATTTGCCGAAACGCTGTTGCTGACGCTTTTGCTGGAGCTGATTGGTGCGAAAAATCGCCTTCAAGTCGTCCAGTGCGTGGGCAAAATCGTCGTTGATGATCAGGTAATCGTAGTCGACGTAGTGGCTCATTTCGCTGACGGCTTCACGCATGCGGCCTTCGATGATCTCGTCACTGTCCTGGCCACGGTTGGTCAGGCGCTGGTGCAAAGCTTCCAGCGAAGGCGGCAGGATGAAGATCGAACGCGCCTGCGGCATCAGCTTGCGGACTTGCTCGGCGCCCTGCCAGTCGATTTCCAGGATCAGGTCGTGGCCTTCATCCAGGGTCTGCTGCAAGTGGCTTTGCGAGGTGCCGTAGAGGTTGCCGAACACTTCGGCGCGCTCCAGGAAGTCGCCGTGTTCGATCATCTTGACGAACTCGGTGCGCTCGACGAAGTGATAGTGCTCGCCGTTCACCTCACCCGGACGCATGGCGCGGGTGGTGTGGGAGACCGAAATGCGGATCTGCTCGTCAGCGTCGGTCAGGGCCTTGACCAGGCTGCTTTTGCCCGCGCCCGAAGGGGCGGAAATGATGTACAGGGTGCCGGTGCTGTGGGTCATGGAGGTTGCCTTACTCAATATTCTGTACTTGTTCGCGCATCTGCTCGATCAACACTTTGAGGTTGACCGCAGCCGTGGTGCTGCGCGGGTCGAACGCCTTGGAGCCGAGTGTATTGGCTTCGCGGTTGAGTTCCTGCATCAGGAAGTCCAAACGCCGACCGGCGGCACCGCCGGACTTGAGCACGCGGCGCACTTCGAGGATGTGGGTGCTCAGGCGATCGAGTTCTTCGGCGACGTCGCTCTTCTGCGCGAGCAGGACCATTTCCTGTTCCAGGCGCGTCGGGTCGAGGTCGGCCTTCATGTCGGTGAAGCGGTCGAGCACCTTCTGGCGCTGGGTGGCGAGCATCTGCGGGACCAGCTCACGCAGGGTGACCACGTCTTCTTCAATGGCGGTCAGGCGCTCGCTGATCAGGCGGGCCAGTTCGGCACCTTCGCGCTCACGGCCGGCTTTAAGCTCCCTCAAGCCCTGGTTGAACAGGGCGAGGGCTTCGGCGTTGAGGGCTTGCGGGTCAGTGGCATCGGCCACCAGCACGCCGGGCCACGCCAGCACTTCCAGCGGGTTGAGCGCGGCCGGCTGCTTGATCAGGCCGGCGATGGTTTCGGCGGCGGCGACCAGTTGCGCGGCGCGGTCGCGGTCAATCTGCAGGGCCTTGCCGGTGGTTTCTTCGGTAAAACGCAGGGTGCATTCCAGCTTGCCACGGGAAATGCCCTGGCGCAGCGCTTCACGCACGGCGCCTTCGAGGTCGCGAAACGATTCCGGCAGGCGCAGGTGCGGCTCCAGGTAACGGCTGTTGACCGAGCGCAGTTCCCAGCTCAGGGTGCCTTGGACGCCGGCTTTTTCGACGCGGGCGAAGGCGGTCATGCTGTGCACCATGGAGGTACCTCGCGTTGCAGCCCGCAAACACGGGCTGATGATTAAGAAGGCGCAGGATTGTAGCGCAGTGGGGCGGACACGCCCAAACCCGAGCATTCGTAACCGGATTTTTTAGCAGTGCCCCGAATCGGCTCGCGGCTCTATAATGCTCGGCAGTTTTTCGTCCTCAGTACAGGTGTCTCCCTATGAAACGTCCAAGTGGTCGCGCTGCCGATCAGCTCCGCTCGATCCGCATCACCCGCAACTACACCAAACACGCCGAGGGTTCTGTACTGGTCGAGTTTGGCGATACCAAGGTCATCTGCACCGTCAGCGTCGAAAACGGCGTGCCGCGTTTCCTCAAAGGCCAGGGCCAGGGTTGGTTGACCGCCGAGTACGGCATGCTGCCGCGCGCCACCGGCGAGCGGAACCAGCGTGAAGCCAGCCGTGGCAAGCAGGGCGGCCGTACCCTGGAAATCCAGCGCCTGATCGGTCGCTCCCTGCGTGCAGCCCTGGATATGTCCAAGCTGGGCGACGTGACCCTGTACGTCGACTGCGACGTGATCCAGGCCGACGGCGGCACCCGCACCGCGTCCATCACCGGCGCCATGGTGGCCCTGGTTGATGCACTCAAAGTGATCAAGAAGCGGGGCGGCCTGAAAGGCGGTGACCCGCTCAAGCAAATGATCGCTGCCGTATCGGTAGGCATGTACCAGGGCGAACCTGTGCTGGACCTGGACTACCTGGAAGACTCGGCTGCCGAGACTGACCTGAACGTGGTCATGACCAGCACCGGTGGTTTCATCGAAGTACAGGGCACCGCCGAGGGCGCGCCATTCCAGCCGGCCGAGCTGAACGCCATGCTGGCCCTGGCCCAGAAAGGCATGACCGAAATCTTCGAGCTGCAGAACGCCGCCCTGGCTGACTGAGCCCGTCTCAAGGAGAAGCGCCATGAATGACAACCAGGAACTTGTGCCGATGCCTTCCTATGAAGTGCGGCAGGGGGCAATGTTGTGCCATCTCGCGGCGTTTCTCGGGTTTGTGTTCCCTTTCGGCAGTGTCGTGGGGCCGCTGATCCTGTGGCAGATGAAGAAGGAAAAGGATGCGTTCATTGATGACCAGGGCAAGGAAGCCTTGAACTTCCAGATCACCGTGGCCATCGCCTGGATAGCCTGCATTGTGCTGGCCTTCGCGGTGGTTGGGTTTTTCCTGATGTTTGCCCTGGCGATCGCCACGATCGTGTTGACCATCATCGGCAGCATCAAGGCCAACAAAGGGATCGCCTATCGCTACCCGTTGACCTGGCGTGTGATCAAATAATGAGCGCCCACAAAAAAACCGACAGCGATGTCGGTTTTTTTGTGCCTGGAAAAAGACCTCAGATGGTCAGTGTCCAGTCGTAGTCCACGATCAGCGGCGCGTGCTGCGAGAAGCGTGGCTGGCGCGGCAGGCGTGCACTGCGCACGAACCGGCGCAGACCTGGAGTCAGCAACTGGTAGTCGAAACGCCAGCCCAGGTTGAGCATCTCAGCCTGTTCGTTGTCCGGCCACCAGCTGTACTGGTCGCCTTCGCGGCTGACTTCGCGCAGGGCATCCACATAGCCCATATTGCCGACAATCTCGTCCATCCAGGCGCGTTCCGGCGCCAGGAAACCCGGGGATTGCTGGCTGTCGCGCCAGTTCTTGATATCCAGCTTCTGTTGCGCCACGTACAGCGAGCCACAATAAATGTACTCGCGACGTTTGCGTCGCTGTTTATCCAGGTAACGGGCGAAATCGTCCATTAGCTTGAACTTCTGGTTCAAGTCTTCATCGCCGTTCTGCCCCGAAGGAAGCAGCAAGGTCGCGATGCTGACCTTATCGAAATCGGCTTGCAGGTAGCGCCCGTAGCGGTCGGCTGTCTCGAAGCCGAGGCCGCTGATGACCGCCTTGGGTTGCAACCGCGAATACAAAGCCACGCCACCTTGGGTGGGCACTTCGGCATCGCAGGCATAAAGGAAGTAGCCATCCAGTTGGAAGGCTGGGTCGTCCAGTTCAAAGGCGGAGGCGCGGGTATCCTGCAGGCAGATGACGTCGGCATTCTGGGCTTGCAGCCAACTGAGCAAACCACGCTCGACTGCAGCCTGAATACCATTAACGTTCACACTGATGATCCGCATAAATGGCCCCAAAAATCGCGTGCGTGTATGATACACGCCGTCCACCTAATTAGCTAAATCCGTGGTATCTGAGGCTTTTTTCATGCAGGCGTATCAACGCGATTTCATTCGTTTTGCCATCGATCGCGGCGTTTTGCGCTTCGGTGAGTTCACTTTGAAGTCCGGGCGAACCAGCCCGTACTTCTTCAATGCAGGCTTGTTCAACTCGGGTTCGGCTCTGGCCCAACTGGGTCGTTTCTACGCGGCCGCCATCGTTGAAAGCGGTATTTCCTTCGATGTGCTGTTCGGCCCAGCCTACAAGGGTATCCCCCTGGCGGCCGCGACGGCCGTGGCTCTGGCTGAGCATCACGGGCAGGACCTGCCATGGTGTTTCAACCGCAAAGAGGCCAAGGCCCACGGCGAAGGCGGCAGCCTGGTCGGGGCTCCGCTCAAGGGCGACGTGCTGATCATCGATGACGTGATCACCGCCGGTACTGCGATTCGCGAAGTGATGCAGATCATCGCCTCCCAGGACGGTGCCAAGGCTGCCGGCGTGCTGATCGCGCTGAACCGCCAGGAGCGTGGCAATGGTGAATTGTCGGCCATCCAGGAAGTGGAGCGCGATTTCGGCATTCCCGTGGTGAGCATCGTGTCGCTGAACCAGGTCCTGCAGTTCCTGGAAGATGATCCGCAACTCAAGCAACACCTGCCGGCGGTGAAGGCGTACCGCGTGCAGTTCGGCGTCTGATTTCAGGGCTGCTGTGCAGCCCAGCGGGAGCAAGCTCCCTCGCCACAAATAAAAAGGCCCCGCTCAATCAGATTGAGCGGGGCCTTTTGTTTTATTAGTCCCGAAGTCGTAAGGCGCGCAATAAGGTATCCACCTGCCCAAAAGCATCTTGCTGCCATTGGTCTGGTGTGCGACCTCCCAGAATCTGGCTGTCTTCGACGAATCGTCTTACCGCCGTCGGGCCATAGCCATCATGGGTAGCAAATTTTTCTCCGATGAACTGAAATCCCTGCTCTCCGCTGCCCGTTTCAAGCACTGATCGACATTCCTCTGCGAGCGCTTCGACACCGTCGGGAAAGTTGCGGACGGAATAGTAGATGTCATAGGCGTCCTTCTGTTTGTGCCTTCCATTCAGCGCATACCCCTTCATTGCCAAGAGTGCGGGGATAGAACATACGGCGACTTCTACGCGATTTTCCCCACCCGTGGGCATGGGACCTTCAATGGCAACCATTTGGTAGAAGCGCATTGCCAAGTCGGCACCGTCAGCACGCTGAACAGCAAAGTCGTTGAGGATAGGAGGTTTGTTCTGAATGATTTCGGCGTCACGCGGCATCAAGAAGTCCACGATCACATCTATCGCCGGTCCGCCGTCCTCCGCGGGCACCTGGCGAACGAGTTGGAATCTGCGAAGCGCTCCTCTCTGTTGATACCCGTTGCCCATCAGTGCTTCGATCAATGTCGCGTATTCGCCATCACCGAGTGCTTCTGCGTTCAGGCTCAAATCGACATCAAGGGTTCCAACGTGTTGCATATCGTCATTCGCAAGCAGAAGCCAAGGCACTGCTCCGCCGATCACTGCAAACTTTCCTTTGAAAGAGCCGAGGATTTGACCGATTTCCACTAACACTGCTTTCACGGCGGTCGTGGTTCTGTCGTCATAATCTGAAGCAGACTGGGGTTCTTGAGGGACTAACGAGACCATGTCAGTTTTTCCTGTCTCAAGTATTCGGCAGCTTCTTTCCCGCGCTCTCCTGCAACAGATAGATCCAGGTAGGTCTGAACCAGGCTGGTACATATGGCACCCGGTGCGGGTTCAATGGCGTCGAGTAGAAGCCCTTCCTCTTTGGGTAAGGTGATCACTACGTTTTCTCCCGTTGATGCGGGAACCAACTGTAATGCTTTGACCAGCCTCTCTAACCCTTCACGGTCGGCAAAAAAGTAATTCGTATTGATACGGGCATAGGGGGCGAGCCATTGGGCGGCAGAAAAAGACGAAAAAAGCGCGTGCCCGCCGCTCATTTCTCCAATGGCGTTACGCGCCGCATTTTCCAATGCTCTACCGTGCAAGGCGGTATAGAAAAATTTACGGTCTCCTGCTGGAGGCTCGTATGTCTCGGCCCAAGCGTCTAGGAGAGATTGAGGGTCGGATAGGTTTACGCCATCGTTTGTCGTCCGGGCCCATTCTCTATTCAGGAGTGCTGTTCGGACATTACTGACTTGCCCCAGGCTCGCTCCGGCAGCTTCGGACAGTTCGACCACGCGCCAGGCTCGGCCCGGATCTCGAAGCATCGTGCGTATGATCTGTGCTGACTTTGGTTTGAAGAAAGACTTCAGCTCTCTGCGTTCTGAGGACGGCTTGCCAGCGACTTGATGGTCAATGGATACGCCACCGAACGAGATCCACGCATTGCCCTCCAGATCCAGATACCCCACCTCTCTTTCCCTGCATGCCTGTCTGGCAATGGGCGACAGATAAGGCGCGACCACAACGGGCGTTGCCTGTGTCCGCTGTTTGTTCAAGTAGTCGCGAAGCCGAAGTATCGCCGCACTTATAAATCTGGGTTGGCCGCTTGCTATTACCTCGCAGACCAGAGCATGCGACCTTCCCGAGACGGTTATCTCGACAATGCAGTCGGGCGTCCACCCCTCTGAAGGTGAAGGCAGTTTCAGGTTTTCAATCTTGAGGATCGGCACTTTGCTCAGGAGATTTCGCAGTGCATCCCTTGAGCGGATTTCGAACTCTTTCATTGATCTCACCTTTTTCAACAAGTGCTGAAAATAGTCAAAGCAATGAAATCTGTCGAGAATTTTCACTGAAACTAATAGTTTCAGCGAATGTTGAAAATCGATTAGTAGTGAAATCAATCAGATTTCGATAACGCCTGCCACAAATAAAAAGGCCCCGCTCAATCAGATTGAGCGGGGCCTTTCGTGTTCTGACGCTTAAGGACGCTTGCGGTTACTGATCAGCGTGCCCATGCCGGTATCCGTGAAGATCTCCAGCAATACCGCATTCGGTACCCGGCCATCGATGATCAACGAGCTGCCAACGCCGCCTTGCACCGCTTCCAGCGCGCAACGGATCTTCGGCAGCATGCCGCCGTAGATGGTGCCGTCGGCAATCAACTCGTCCACTTGTTGCGTGGTCAAGCCGGTCAATACCTTGCCTTCCTTGTCCATCAGGCCGGCGATGTTGGTGAGCAGCATCAGCTTTTCAGCTTTCAGCGCTTCGGCCACTTTACCGGCCACCAGGTCGGCGTTGATGTTGTAGGACTCGCCATTGGCACCCACGCCGATCGGCGCGATCACCGGAATGAAGTCGCCTTTGACCAGCAGGTTCAGCAGGTCGGTGTTCACGCCAACCACTTCGCCCACTTGGCCGATGTCGATGATTTCCGGCTGGGTCATTTCCGGCGTCTGACGTGTCACGGTCAGTTTTTTCGCACGGATCAGCTCTGCATCCTTGCCGGTCAGACCGATGGCGCTGCCGCCGTGGCGGTTGATCAGGTTGACGATGTCCTTGTTGACCTGGCCGCCGAGGACCATCTCCACCACGTCCATGGTCTGCGCGTCAGTGACGCGCATGCCATCGATGAAGTGACTCTCGATCGACAAGCGCTTGAGCAGGTCGCCGATTTGCGGGCCGCCGCCGTGCACCACCACCGGGTTGATCCCCACGGCTTTCATCAACACGATGTCGCGGGCAAAGCCGGTTTTCAGCTCGTCGCTTTCCATGGCATTGCCGCCGTACTTGATCACCAGCGTCTTGCCGACATAGCGTCGGATGTAAGGCAACGCTTCGGACAGGACCTTGGCAGTGTTGGCAGCGGCTTCGCGTTCGAGGGTCATTCAGGGCTCCGGTAAAAAATCAGAACGGTAATTGGAGATCAGGGGCAACACGTTTCAACTGGGCGTGGAACACGTCCTTGATGCGCTGCAACTCAGCCTCGGTATCCGCCTCGAAACGCAGGACCAGCACCGGTGTGGTGTTGGACGCGCGAACCAGGCCCCAGCCTTTGGCGTAATCGACTCGCACACCATCAATGGTGGTCAGGTTGGCGCCTTCGCCCCATTGCGCATCGTGCAGTGCGTCAATGATGCTGAATTTGCTCTCCTCGGTCACATGGATATTGATCTCTGGCGTAGAAATATCGTTCGGGAAAGTCTGGAACAGCTCTTCAGCCGTGGATTTTTCCTTGCTGAGGATCTCCAGCAACCGCGCGGCGCTGTAAATACCGTCGTCAAAGCCGAACCAGCGCTCCTTGAAGAACACGTGGCCGCTCATTTCGCCGGCCAACAGCGCGCCGGTTTCCTTCATTTTCTTTTTGATCAACGAGTGACCGGTCTTCCACATTAGCGGGCGACCGCCATATTCCTTGATCAGCGGCGTGAGGCGGCGGGTGCACTTCACGTCGAAGATGATCTCGGCGTTGGCGTTGCGCGCCACCACGTCGCGGGCAAACAGCATCAGCAGGCGATCAGGGAACACGATCTCGCCGGTCTCAGTCACCACGCCGACGCGGTCGCCGTCACCGTCAAAGGCCAGGCCGACGTCAGCCCCGGTTTCCTTGACCTTGGCGATCAGGTCCACCAGGTTTTCCGGCTTGCCTGGGTCCGGGTGGTGGTTGGGGAAGTGGCCGTCGACCTCGCAGAACAATGGGATCACTTCGCAGTTCAGGGCTTCAAGCAGCTGCGGGGCGATCACGCCAGCCGCGCCGTTGCCGCAATCCACCACCACTTTGAGGCGGCGCGCGAGCTTGACGTCACGGGTGATTTCATCAGAGTAGCGTTGCAGGATGTCGACTTGGGTGATGGTGCCCTTGCCGCTGGTCAGATCGTTGTTTTTCAGGCGGTCGTGAAGGGCCTGGATCTGTTCATTGGCCAGGGTGTCGCCAGCGATGACGATCTTGAAGCCGTTGTAGTCCGACGGGTTATGGCTGCCGGTCAGCATCACCCCGGACTTGCCGGCCAGGACGTTGGCGGCGTAGTACAGCGCGGGCGTCGGCACCAGGCCCACATCGCTGACATGGCAACCGCTGTCGGCCAGGCCCTGGATCAGTTGCTCCACCAACTCCGGGCCGGACAGGCGGCCGTCACGGCCGACCGAAACGTTGGGCTCGCCTTGCGCCAGGCTCTGGGAGCCGAGGGCACGGCCAATCCAATAGGCAGTTTCGGCAGTCAGGGTCTTGGGCACCACGCCACGGATGTCATAGGCGCGAAAGATGCTGTCGGGGAATGTCGGGGCTACGCGGGCTGCGGTACTCATCGCGGGGGGAAACTCCATCTGAAAGGGGCAAGGCTGGCCTTAATGTGGCTGACCGGCAGGCTCAAACTGAAGGGTATGACGGTGTTTTCGGCAGAGAGTTCGTGGTGCAAAAATGCCATCGGAGCGTTGGCTCCGTCTTGATGTCTGCGTAATGCTTTGATTTCTATGGAGAAATCTCGCTGATAAAATCCGCGCATTCTTCGTCCTGAAAAGCCCAGCGGTGGCGTCTGGCCGGGCAACGGCGCCCGGCCAGGTTCAGCTTAGTCAGTGGCTGCCGGAATGCCCAAAACCGCCTGCGCCGCGTTGGGTTTCGTCGAATTCCTGTACCAGTTCGAAGTGTGCCTGCACCACTGGCACCAGCACCAGTTGGGCAATACGCTCGCCAACGGCGATGTTGAAGGCGGTCTGGCCACGGTTCCAGCACGACACCATCAGTTCGCCCTGATAGTCCGAGTCGATTAGGCCGACCAGGTTGCCCAGCACGATGCCGTGTTTGTGGCCCAGGCCGGAGCGCGGCAGGATCAGCGCCGCCAGGCCAGGGTCGCCCACGTAGATCGACAGGCCGGTCGGAATCAGAATGGTCTGGCCCGGCTCAAGGACAGTGTCTTCCTTGAGCATGGCGCGCAGGTCCAGGCCGGCCGAGCCTGGCGTGGCGTAGGCCGGCAGTGGGAATTCGTTGCCGATGCGTGGGTCGAGGATCTTGGCTTGCAAAGCGTGCATGGAAATTAAACCTGGTTCAGCCGTTGGGCGATAAAAGAGATCAGTTGGCGGGCAATCTTGCCCTTGCTGGTCTGGGCGAAAAGGGTGGCGTGCAGCTCGCGGTCGATCACGCTGCAGGCGTTTTCCTCGCTGTTGAAGCCGATGCTCGGGTTGGCGACATCATTGGCAACGATCAGGTCGAGGTTTTTGTCTTTCAATTTGCGTGCGGCGTAGTCCAGCAAATGCTCGGTCTCGGCGGCGAAGCCGACACTGAACGGACGGTCCGGACGGGTGGCGATGGTGGCCAGGATGTCTGGGTTGCGCACCATTTGCAGGAGCAGGCCGTCGCCGCTTGTAGGGTCCTTCTTGAGCTTTTGCGGGGCGACTACTTCCGGGCGGTAGTCCGCAACCGCTGCCGAGGCGATGAACAGGTCGCACGGAATGGCCGCCTCACAGGCCGCCAGCATATCGCGGGCGCTGACTACGTCGATTCGGGTGACCCGATCCGGGGTCGGCAAATGCACCGGGCCTGTGATCAGGGTGACACGTGCGCCTGCCTCGACCGCCGCTTCAGCCAAGGCAAAGCCCATTTTTCCTGAGCTATGGTTGGTGATGTAGCGCACCGGGTCGATGTTTTCCTGGGTCGGGCCGGCGGTGATCAACACATGCTTGCCGGTCAGGGCCAGGTGCTGGAAACACTCGGCGGCGCACAGCGCCAGGTCAGTGGCTTCAAGCATGCGGCCCATGCCGACGTCGCCGCAGGCCTGGCTGCCGGACGCCGGGCCGAACACCTTGAGGCCACGGCTTTGCAGGAGTTGGGTGTTGGCCTGGGTGGCCGGGTCGCGCCACATGGCCTGGTTCATGGCCGGGGCGATGGCGACGGTGGCGTCGGTGGCCAGTACCAGGGTGGTCAGCAGGTCATCGGCGATGCCTTGGGCCAGGCGGGCGATCAGGTCGGCGGTGGCCGGGGCGATTAGTACCAGGTCGGCCCATTTGGCCAGCTCGATATGGCCCATGGCGGCTTCAGCTGCCGGGTCCAGCAGGTCCAGGTGAACCGGGTGGCCGGACAGCGCTTGCATGGTCAGCGGGGTGATGAACTCACTGCCACCGCGGGTCATGACCACGCGCACTTCCGCGCCTTGGTCCAGGAGCCTGCGAACCAGTTCTGCGCTCTTGTAGGCGGCAATGCCGCCGCCAACGCCGAGAACGATGCGTTTCCGATACAGACGCTGCATTGGTTTGCCTTTCCAGTTCAGTGATGCCAGTTCAGTGACGCCTGCGATGCCCCTCCCCAGGGGAAATCACACGCAAAAAAGAGGGCCTACGATAACACAGCGTCTGCGAGGCAACAGCGGCGTACATGCCACGGCGCGTATGGAGAGGGAGGTGCGATGAGTATTCGCGATTGGCCGGTGGCAGAGCGGCCCCGGGAAAAGCTTTTGGAATGGGGCGCAGCGAGCCTGTCGGATGCCGAGTTGCTGGCGATCTTCCTGCGTACCGGGGTTTCCGGTCGCAGCGCGGTGGACCTGGCGCGCCACCTTTTGGCGAAATTTGGCGGTTTGCGCCCGTTGCTGGAGGCCAGCCAGACGCTGTTCAGCCAGCAATTGGGACTGGGGCCGGCGAAGTTCGCCCAGTTGCAGGCGGTGCTGGAAATGGCCAGGCGCCACATGGCCGAGCGCCTGCGCCAGGATTCGGTGCTGGAAAGCCCGGTGGCTGTGCGTGATTACCTCAAGGCACTGTTGCGCCATGAGCCTCATGAGACCTTCGGCTGCCTGTTTCTCGATTCAAAACACCGGGTGCTGGGTTTCGAGGCGTTGTCCCAGGGCACCATCGATACGGCGATGGTCTACCCCCGGCAAGTGGTCAAGCGCGCCCTGGCGTACAACGCGGCGGCGTTGATCCTGTGCCACAACCATCCTTCCGGCAGCCTTGAGCCGAGTGCGGCTGATCGAAAATTGACCAAGTTGCTGCAAAAAGCCTTGGAAGTGGTGGATGTGCGCGTGTTGGACCACATCATCGTGGGGGATGGAGACCCGTTGTCGATGGCGGAGTATGGGTGGATGTAAGCCCGCCCCATGGGAGCGGGCCTGGTTGTCAGGGCTTGACGCTGACCTTCGAGAAATCCTGGCGCCCGAATGGGCTCACCTGGTAACCCTCGACATTCTTGCGCGCCAGGGCAAACGCGGTCGGGTGCGCGAGCGGCAGCCACAGCGCCTGTTGCTGGATCTGCGCCTGGGCCTGCTGGTAGAGCTTGCTGCGCACGCCTTGCTCGCTGGTGGTCTTGCCGGCGCTGATCAGCTTGTCCAGCGCGGGGTCGCAGTAGCGGGCGAAGTTGGTGCCGGATTTCACCGCCGCGCAGGAGAACTGCGGGGTCAGGAAGTTATCCGGGTCGCCGTTGTCACCGGCCCAGCCCATGAACAGCAGGTCGTGTTCGCCGGCCTTGGCGCGGCGGATCAGCTCGCCCCATTCGATCACGCGGATCTCGGCCTGGATGCCGACCTTGGCCAGGTCAGCCTGCAACAGCTGTGCGCCAAGGTTCGGGTTGGGGTTCAGCAGGCTGCCTGTGGGACGGGTCCAGATCGTGGTCTTGAAGCCATCCTTGAGCCCGGCGCGATCCAGCAGTGCCTTGGCCTTGGCGAGGTCCTGTGGATAACCCGGCAGCTCCTTGGCGTAGCTCCAGGTGTTGGGCGGGAAAGGTCCGTTGGCGGCTTCGGCGGTGCCTTCAAACACGGCCTTGAGGTAGCTGCCCTTGTCGAACGCCAGGTTGATTGCCTGGCGCACTTCGGGCTTGTCCAGAGGCGGGTGCTGGCTGTTGATGGCCACGAACGCGGTCATGAAGGCGGCGGTTTTCTCGACCTTGAGCGCTGGGTCTTTTTCGGCTTCACCCACATCCAGCGGCTTGGGAGACAGGGCGATCTGGCATTCGTCGCGATGCAATTTCTGCAGGCGCACGTTGGCATCGGGAGTGATGGCGAAGATCAAGTTATCCACAGCCGGTTTCCCGGCAAAGTAGTCCGGGTTGGCCTTGTAGCGCACCACTGCATCTTTCTGGAAGCGGCTGAAAATGAACGGCCCGGTGCCGATCGGCTGGCTGTTGAGCTTCTCCGGCGTGCCGGCCTTGAGCAGTTTGTCGGCGTATTCCGCCGGGTAGATCGAGGCAAAACCCATGCTCAGGGCAGCGAGGAAGGTGGAGTCGGCGTGGTCCAGGGTGAAGCGCACGGTCAGCGGGTCGAGCGCGTCGATTTTCTTGACCAGCGTCGGCAGTTGCAGCGATTGCGCATGGGGGAAGCCACTCTGCGCAATCTTGTGCCAGGGGTTGGCCGGGTCGAGCATGCGCTCAAAGCTGAAGCGCACGTCTTCGGCGGTCAGGGTACGGCTGGGGGTGAAGTATTCGGTGCGGTGGAATTTCACATCCGGGTGCAGCTTGAAGGTATAGGTCAGGCCATCCGGCGAGACTTCCCAGCTGTCCGCCAGGCTGGGCACCAGTTTGCCGCTCGCCGCATCGTAGTCCACCAGGCGGTTCATCAGCACATCGGCCGAGGCGTTGGTGGTGGTCAGCGAGTTGTATTGCACCACATCGAACCCTTCGGGGCTGGCCTCGGTGCAGACGCTCAGGTTGCTGGCGGCAGAGGCCAGCGGCGCGATAAAGAGAGGGGCTAGCAATAGCGGTAGGGCAGCGAGGCGCATGTTCGGTTTCCTTTGCAGATCGAAGGCCCATCTGCGAGTGCAGTCTGGAAAAGTCCTACCGTAGTGGTCTGATTGGTAAATGACTAGCCCATTTTTGCCTGTGCTTTTGCGCCAAATGCTGTTTTGATGGCACCTCAGCGCGTTTTGCCGAGCACGTCATCGTGCGCGCGGGCGCTGTAAATCATTCTGTGCGACGAGCGGTCGGCTGTGACAGCGGCCCCTCCTGGCAACGGTTCAGGCGTCTGTCGCCAAGATTTACGCCAGTAAAAACACTCGGGCTGTTGTTGCACCTGGGTCTTTCTGGTATAAAGCAGCGCTCTTTTCTAGGGGCCCGGTTCCTTCGCTTGTAGGTGTAGCCGGTAAGACCCTAAAGAAACGCGGCGCCTGGCGCCAAATGACTGAGAGATTAAGCGGCCAACCCATGCCGGGTTGGGCATGTGGTTTTAGAGGGCTGAGGCATGTCGAGAGTCTGTCAAGTTACCGGTAAGGGTCCGGTGACTGGGAATAACATTTCCCACGCAAATAACAAAACCCGTCGTCGTTTCCTGCCGAACCTGCAGCATCACCGCTTCTGGGTTGAAGAAGAGAAACGTTTCGTCCGTCTGCGCGTATCTGCTAAAGGCATGCGCATCATCGACAAGCGTGGCATCACTGTCGTGCTGGCTGAATTGCGCCGCGCTGGCACAATCTAAGGAGCTATATCATGCGTGAATTGATTCGAATGATCTCTAGCGCCGGTACTGGTCACTTCTACACTACCGACAAGAACAAGCGTACTACCCCGGACAAGCTCGAAAAGAAAATGTTCGACCCGCGCGTTCGCAAGCACGTGATCTACAAAGAAGGCAAAATCAAGTAATTGATTTTCCACCTTGTGAAAAAAAGCCCGTCTCTCACGATTCGGGCTTTTTTTTGCCTGCGATTTGCCGGTCAGGCTTTCTGTTCAAACACCACGTAGATCTTGCGGCAGGGTTCCAGCACTTCCCAGGTGCCGCTGAACCCGGCGGGGATCACGAAACGGTCACCGGCGCGCAAGGTCTTGGCGTTGCCATCGGCATCACGCAGTACTGAAACACCCTGCACAATTTCGCAGTACTCATGCTCGGTGTAGTTGACCTTCCAGTGCCCGACTTCACCTTCCCACACGCCCGCGCTCATCTGGCCGCAGGGGCTGTTGTAGTGGTTGTAGATCGTCTGCTCGGGATCACCCTTGAGGATTTTTTCGGCGGCGGGGCGGTAGCGCTCGGCGGCGGTCTTGGCTTGGCTGAAGTCGACGATGTCCTGGATGCTCATGTGCGTGTCCCGTCTGGCCTGCGGTTGGAGAGCCCAAAGTCTATGTTTATTAAAATGAACATCGCAAGGGCGTTTACCGGCGTTATGTCAAATATATTGAAACATCCCCGGCCGCTGGTTTAGGGTGGCAGCTGCCTTGCGCCGAACCATTGGCTGGCGGGCAAGAATTCTTTAAGGCTGCCGAGGGACATCCCCTGGCCCTTGTATTCAATAAGAGGAGGACACTCGCATGACCACCCTGACCCGTGCCGACTGGGAACAACGCGCCAAGGATCTGAAGATCGAAGGCCGCGCCTACATCAATGGCGAATACACCGCCGCCGTTTGCGGTGACACCTTCGAATGCATCAGCCCGGTCGATGGCCGTCTGCTGGCTACCGTTGCCAGCTGTGACGCCGCCGACGCCCAGCGCGCCGTCGAAAACGCCCGCGCCACCTTCAATTCCGGTGTGTGGTCGCGCCTGGCACCCGCCAAGCGTAAGTCCGCCATGCTGCGTTTCGCAGCCTTGCTCAAGGCCAATGCCGAAGAGCTGGCGCTGCTCGAAACCCTGGACATGGGCAAGCCGATCAGCGACTCCCTGAACATCGACGTACCCGGCGCAGCCAATGCCCTGAGCTGGAGCGGCGAGGCCATCGACAAGATCTACGACGAAGTCGCCGCCACTCCGCACGATCAACTGGGCCTGGTGACCCGCGAACCCGTCGGCGTGGTTGGCGCTATCGTGCCGTGGAACTTCCCGCTGATGATGGCTTGCTGGAAGCTCGGCCCAGCGCTGTCCACAGGTAACTCGGTGATCCTCAAGCCGTCCGAAAAATCCCCGCTGACCGCCATCCGCATTGCGGCCCTGGCCGTTGAGGCCGGTATTCCAAAAGGCGTGTTCAACGTGCTGCCCGGCTACGGTCACACCGTCGGCAACGCGCTGGCGCTGCATATGGACGTCGACACCTTGGTGTTCACCGGTTCGACCAAAATCGCCAAGCAGCTGTTGATCCGCTCCGGCGAATCGAACATGAAGCGCGTATGGCTGGAAGCCGGTGGCAAGAGCCCGAACATCGTGTTTGCCGATGCGCCCGACCTGCAAGCCGCCGCCGAATCCGCCGCAGGTGCCATCGCCTTCAACCAAGGCGAAGTCTGCACCGCCGGTTCGCGCCTGCTGGTCGAGCGTTCCATCAAGGACAAATTCCTGCCGCTGGTGATCGAAGCCCTCAAGGGCTGGAAACCTGGCAATCCACTGGATCCAGCTACCAATGTTGGTGCACTGGTGGATACCCAACAGATGAACACCGTGCTGTCCTATATCGAGGCCGGCCATGCCGATGGCGCCACTTTGGTCGCCGGTGGCAAGCGCACGCTGGAAGAAACCGGCGGCACTTATGTGGAGCCGACGATTTTCGACGGCGTGACCAACGCCATGAAGATCGCCAAGGAAGAGATCTTTGGCCCGGTCCTGTCGGTGATCACCTTCGACAGCGCCGAAGAAGCGGTTGCCATCGCCAACGACACCATCTACGGCCTGGCCGCAGCCGTGTGGACAGCCGATATCTCCAAGGCGCACCTCACCGCCAAAGCCCTGCGCGCCGGTAGCGTGTGGGTCAACCAGTACGACGGCGGCGACATGACCGCGCCGTTCGGTGGCTTCAAGCAGTCGGGCAACGGTCGCGACAAGTCGCTGCATGCGTTCGACAAGTACACCGAGCTGAAGGCGACCTGGATCAAGCTCTAAGCCACACCGCAGGCCAAATGTGGGAGCGGGCTTGCTCGCGAAATGCGGTATGACAGTCACGCATGTATTGACTGGTACGCCGCTTTCGCGAGCAAGCCCGCTCCCACATTGTTTCGTGTGATCTTAAAAATTATCCACAGGAGCGTGGACATGCGTTGGGCGACTTATTTCGCCGTCCTGGCCTCGGTACTCAGCGTCGGTTTGGCCTTGGGCGTCAGCATGCCGCTGGTGTCCCTGCGCCTCGAAAGCTGGGGCTACGGCAGTTTCGCCATCGGCGTGATGGCAGCCATGCCGGCCTTTGGCGTACTGCTCGGCGCGAAGGTCTCCAGTCGCATGGCCTCATGGCTCGGCACCGCCAACCTCATGCGCCTGTGCCTGTGGGCGGGCGCGGTGTCCATCGGCTTGCTGGCGATCCTGCCCAGTTACCCGGTCTGGCTGGTGCTGCGCCTGATGATCGGGGTGATCCTGACCATCGTGTTTATCCTCGGCGAAAGCTGGATCAACCAATTGGTGGTGGAGCAGTGGCGCGGCCGGCTGGTGGCGCTGTATGGCTGCAGTTATGCCTTGAGCCAACTGTCAGGCCCGTTGCTGCTGGGCTTGATCGGCACCGACCATGATTACGGTTTCTGGGTCGGCGTAGGCCTGTTAGTGGTGGCGCCATTCCTGTTGCTGGGGCGATCCGGCGCGCCGACCGCCGAGTCCTTCAGCGTGACCTTCGCCGACCTGTGGCGCTTCTGCCTGAGCCTGCCGGCGATTGCCTGGGCGGTGGCTCTATTCGCCGCCTTCGAGGCGATGATTCTGACGTTGTTGCCGGTGTATTGCCTGCAACAAGGCTTCACCGCCGAGATCGCCCTGGCCATGGTCAGCACGGTGGTGGTCGGCGATGCGCTGCTGCAGTTGCCCATCGGCGCGCTGGCCGATTACCTGCCGCGTCGCACGCTGTTCCTGAGCTGTGCGGTGTTGTTGCTGGCATCGAGCCTGGCGATTCCACCGCTGATGCACACCGTGTTGATCTGGCCGATCTGGGTGTTGTTCGGCGCCAGTGCCGGAGGCTTGTTCACCCTGTCGTTGATCCTGATCGGCGAGCGTTACCGCGACGACGCACTGGTGCGCGCCAATGCCCATGTGGCGCAGTTGTGGGGGATCGGTTGCCTGATCGGCCCGCTGGTGGCCGGCGCCGGCAGCCAGTGGATCAGCGGGCATGCATTGCCGTTGCTGATGGCGGCCGGTGCGTTGGGGTTGGTGGTGTTGTTGCTGCGCCAAGGTGCATTTGGAGCGGCGCAGCCGGCCTAGAGCATGCGCTCCAGGCCGACGCTGGTAGCAAACCAGGCATTGAAGCGTCGCCACCAACTGCCCGGTTCGCGGGTCAGGGTGTGCAGTTGGCCGTTATCTTCGGTCACCCACACCACTTGGCCATCCTGTAGCTTCGCCTCATAGCTCAAGGGCGGCGCCATGCCTTGCAGTGCCAGGTTGCGCACATGTTCGGCCAGCTCTGGGCTATCGACCAGCACCCCGACTTCGGTGTTCCACAGCACCGAGCGTGGGTCGAAGTTGAATGAGCCGATAAACGACTTCTCCCGATCAAAGATCATCGCCTTGCTGTGCAGGCTCGAATCCGAACCGCGGAAGGTGCCGCGACGAAACAGGTGCGGGCCGCTGCCGCCGCTGGGGTCGCCCGGTTGGCGGCGTAGCTCATACAGCTTCACGCCGTGCTCCAGCAGGGCCTTGCGATACGGCGCATAACCGCCGTGCACGGCAGGCACGTCGGTGGCTTCCAGGGAATTGGTCAGCAGGCTTACCGACACACCTGCATCGGCGCGCCCGGTCAAGTACACCAGCCCCGGTTGCCCTGGCACGAAGTACGCCGAGATCATCATCAACTCGTGATTGACGCCCTCCAACTCCGGCGCCAGTTGGGTGGTGAGCAACAGTCGAGGATCCGGGTCGGCCTTGGCCAGCACCTTGCTCGGCGCGTCCCACAGCGCCTGGTTCCAGGCCCAGATCAGCTCGCGACGCCAGGTGTCCATGCGTGGTTGGGTCTGGTAGGTGCGCAAGCGGTTGTACAGCGCGTGGTTCTGTTGGCGCGACTCGGCCAGGGACGCTTCCAGGCGTACACGCGCGGCGACCAGGTCGCCTTTGGAGGGCGTATTGGAGACAAAGTCATCAATCGGCTTGCTCAGGGCGCTGTTCCAATACTGGTCGAAACTGTGGCCCAACTGCTCGGCCACCGGGCCCACGCTGAGCATGTCGATGTCGGTGAAGTTCAGGTTGGGCTCGGCGTCGAAATACTCATCCCCCAGGTTGCGTCCGCCGACGATGGCCACGCTGTTGTCCGCCAGCCACAGCTTGTTGTGCATGCGCCGATGTTGCAGCGACAGGTTGAACAGCCGGCCCATGGCCCGCGTAACGCCCGTGCTGCGGCCCAGGTGCAAGGGGTTGAACAGGCGGATCTCGATCTTGGGGTGGGCGGCGAGGGTGGCGATGATCTGGTCGAGGCCGTCGCTGGTGGTGTCGTCCAGCAGGATGCGCACACGCACGCCACGGTCGGCGGCCTTGAGCAGTTCATCCACCAGCATGCGCGTGCTGATGCCGTCGTGCACGATGTAGTACTGCAGGTCGAGGCTGGTCTGGGCGTTGCGGATCAGCTCGGCGCGGGCCATGAACGCCTCGCTGCTGTTGGGCAGCAGGCGAAAGCCGGAGCGGCCTTGATAGGGCGCGGCCTGGGCCTGGATCGAGCGGCCGAACGACGATTGCGCGGCGGGGAGGGCGTCGCTGGGGACGCGCGGTGTGCTCACCGTCGCGCAGCCGCCCAGCGCCAGGGCTCCCAACAGGAAAAACGGTAATAGCCGTTGAATCATCAAGGGAGTTGCTTCCAGATCAGGGCGGTTGTCGACATATGACGGCAAATTCCCGCGAAAGGTCAGTCGGCAGCCTCGGCCAACAGCTTGATGGCGGCAGCACCCACCTTGCGCACAGCTTCTTCAATCTGCGGCATGGGCTTGGCACCGTAGTTCATGCGCAGGCAGTTCCGGTATTTGCCCGACGCCGAAAAGATGCTGCCGACGGCCACCTGTACGCCTTGTTCAATCAGGATCCGGTTGAGTTTCAGCGTATCGAAGCCTTCCGGCAGTTCGACCCAGAGCATGAAACTGCCTTGAGGGCGGCTGGCGCGAGTGCCTGCGGGGAAGTAGCGGCTGACCCAGTCGATCATCAAGTCGCGATTGCGCTGGTATTGGGTGCGCATCCGCCGCAAATGCGGTTCGAAGTGGCCACCTTTGAGAAATTCGGCAATGGCGATCTGCGGTTGTGTCGCGGTGCAGCCGGTGCTGATGTACTTCATGTGCAGCACCCGTTCCAGGTAGCGACCGGGCGCGACCCAGCCGATGCGCAAACCCGGCGCCAGGGTTTTCGAAAACGAGCTGCACAGCAATACACGGCCGTCCTCATCGAAGGACTTGATGGTGCGCGGGCGTGGGTAGCTGTAGGCCAGTTCGCCATACACATCGTCCTCGATGATCGCCACGTCAAAGCGCTGGGCCAGGGTCAGCAGTGCCTTTTTGCGCGCTTCGGGCATGATGTAACCCAGGGGATTGTTGCAGTTGGGGGTCAGTTGGATAACCTTGATCGGCCACTGTTCCAGCGCCAATTCCAGAGCTTCGAGGCTGATGCCGGTGATCGGGTCGGTGGGGATTTCGAGGGCCTTCATGCCCAGGCCCTTGAGCGTCTGCATGGCGCCGTGGAAGCTCGGTGAGTCTACCGCGACGATGTCGCCAGGCTCGCAGATCGCATGGATGCTCGCGGACAGCGCCTCATGGCAACCGGTGGTGATCACGATGTCCTCGGCCGTCAGTTGGCAGCCTGAATCCAGTGACAGTCGTGCAATCTGTTCGCGCAGCTCCATACAGCCGAGAATATTATCGTAATACAGCCCTGGCAGATCCTGGCGGCGGCTCACGCGAGCCAGGCTGCGCAGCAGCGGCTTCATGGTGGGCGACAATACATCCGGCATGCCGCGCCCCATCTGTATGACATCTTTGCGCGGTACTGCGCGAATCAACTCCAGTACCTGGTCCCACTGCGATATCTCCACGGGCCGTTGCGCCGGACGCCCGACTTCAGGCAGGGCCGGCAACTCGCGGCCGACGGGTACGAAGTAGCCGGATTTTGGCTTGGGCGTCGCCAGGCCGTTGTCTTCCAGCAAGCGATAGGCCTGCTGCACGGTGCTCAGGCTGACCCCGTGTTCCACGCTCAAAGCCCGTACAGAAGGCAGCCTGTCTCCAGGGCGATAAAAGCCCTGTTCGATGCGAGTGCCCAGTAATTCGGCGAGGTTCATGTACAGGGTCATGGCAGTCACTCCTGAGAAACCATTACAGATAGCCAGAAAATACAGGATTCAGCCGCCCGTAGGCAGTATCTGTATGGATTTAATAAAACCGGGTTGAATCTGTAATGGTTTTTGCCCTGCGCCCATGCTGGTCACTCAAGGCAACAACGCAAACGAGGGGCAGCAAAATGAACGGCATGAGCGATGTGCGGCTGGCGCTACACGGTCAGGAACTGCAGGCAGGGCAAGAGCGGGCGACTGCGCCGCGCGATATCAGCCGCTGGGGTCTGTTCTGGCACCGTCGTCACACGCGCAAGGCGTTGCTGCATCTGACCCGTGAACAATTGCGCGATGTCGGGTTGACCGCCGAACAGGCGCGCCAGGAAGGTCTGAAACCCTTCTGGCGCGACTGAATCACACCAGTTCTTTGAGGCGGTGCCAGAGCATCCCCAGGGCCAACAGCGGCGAGCGCAAGTGCTTGCCGCCGGGGAAGGTGATGTGTGGCACCTGGGCGAACAGGTCGAAGCGCCCCTGTTGCTGGCCACTGATGGCCTCGGCCAGCAACTTGCCCGCCAGATGGGTGGCGTTGAGGCCGTGGCCGGCGTAGGCCTGGGCGTAATACACATTGGGTTGGTCGGCCAGGCGGCCAATCTGCGGCAAGCGGTTGGCACCGATACCGATCATGCCGCCCCATTGGTAATCGATTTTAACGTCGGCCAATTGCGGGAACACCTTCAGCATTTTCGGACGCATGTAAGCGCCGATGTCCTTGGGGTCGCGACCGGAGTAGTGACAGGCGCCGCCAAACAGCAGGCGGCGGTCGGCGGACAATCGGAAGTAATCCACCGTGACACGTTGGTCGCACACCGCCATGTTCTGCGGCAGCAGGTTGGCGGCCTGGGCTTCGCTCAATGGCTCGGTGGCAATGATATAGCTACCGGCGGGCAACACTTTGCCACTCAGGTGGGGGTTGAGGCCGTTGAGGTAGGCATTGCAGGCCAGCACCAGGGTCTTGGCGCGTACGTTGCCCTGGGCGGTGTGCACGTTGACCTCGGGGCCGTAATCGATGCGGGTGACTTCGGAGTGTTCAAACAGCTTCACCCCCAGCAACTTCGCCACGGCCGCTTCGCCGAGTGCGAGATTGAGCGGGTGCAGGTGGCCGGAACCCATGTCGACCATGCCGCCCACATAGCGGTCCGAGCCGATGACGCTGCTCATCTCGTTGGCGTGCAGCAAGCGCACTTCGTGGCGATAACCCAGGCCGCGCAGCTCTTCGGCGTCTTCGGCCAAGCCTTGCAGGTCGCGGGGTTTGTTGGCGAGGTCGCAGTAACCCCAGGTCAGGTCGCAGGGAATCTGGTAACGCTCGACGCGTTCGCGCACGATCTCCACCGCTTCCAAGCCCATTAGTTTCATCTGGCGCACGCCGTCGGTGCCGATCACGTTGGCGAACTGGTCCAGGCCATGCCCGACCCCGCGAATCAGCTGTCCGCCATTGCGTCCACTGGCGCCCCAGCCGAGTCTGCGCGCCTCCAGCAACGCCACACGCAAGCCTCGCTCAGCCAGTTCCAGAGCCGTGTTGAGTCCAGAAAAACCACCGCCGACAACGCATACATCCACAACCACCTCGCCGGTCAGCGTCGGATGATCGAGTTGCGCCAGGCTGCTGGCGGCGTAGTAAGAGTCTGCATGCCGGGCGCTGGCTGTCATGGAGGGCATCTCTGTTTGGAAAATTTGACGCAGGATACAGTGGTCGGAGGAAGCTGTCTGCGAGGGGCGTTTTGCGGCAGAATCCCCCTCTATTCGCCGTTCGGTATGTGTTTCGATGAGTTGCAACAGTCAGAAAATCAGCGCGCTGCGTCGGCAGATTCCTTCGTTCGAGTGCGTCCCCGGTTGCCACGACTGCTGTGGGCCGGTGACCACCTCGCCCGAGGAAATGTCGCGCCTGCCGCGCAAGACCGCCGCCGAGCAGGATGCGGCCATGGATGAACTGAACTGTGTGCACTTGGGCTCCAACGGCTGCACGGTGTACGACGAGCGGCCGTTGATCTGCCGGCTGTTCGGCACCACCAAGACCCTGCCGTGCCCGAATGGGCGGCGCCCGGTGGAGCTGATTCATCCGCGGGTGGAGAAACAGATCCATGAGTACATGGCCAGCACTCGACAGGTCTTGGTTTAGCCGCTATTCAGTCCGGGATCGGAAGGTTCAGGCTCTCTTTCACCTCTTCCATCACGATATAGCTCTTGGACTCCCGCACATGGGGCAACTTGAGCAAAATATCGCCCAGCAGTTTACGGTACGACGCCATCTCGGAAATCCGTGCCTTTACCAGGTAATCGAAGTCGCCTGAGACCAAGTGACATTCCAGTACATGAGGCAGTTTCAGCACCGCGCGGCGAAACTCCTCAAAGGTGTCGCCGGACTTGTAATCGAGGCTGATCTCGACAAATACCAGCAAACTGCCCTTTAAATGCTGCGGGTTGAGCCGCGCGTTGTAGCCCATGATGATCCCCTCGCGCTCTAACCGGCGCACACGCTCGGTACAGGGCGTGGTCGACAGCCCGACTTTTTCCCCCAGCTCCGTGAACGAAATACGCCCATCGGTTTGCAGGATGCGCAGGATGTTGCGGTCGATCTTGTCCAGCTCCCGCTTGGTCTGGGTGTTGGTACGCATAGGGGATACGCCTCTGTGAAAAGGGTTTTTGCCGAGAATTGTCGCCAAATATAGGCAGTTATATAGTGAAATGCACTGGCAATTGTTTTTTAAACTGCGCTCATCATTGCTCGAATAACACACGTCAGCGGCCATGCCCGCGATGAGGATATAAAAATGCGCGTTCTGGTCTTGGGTAGCGGCGTCATTGGTGTGACCAGTGCCTACTATTTGGCGCGGGCCGGCTTTGAAGTGGTGGTCGTCGACCGTCAGCCCGCCGCTGCCATGGAAACCAGTTTCGCCAACGCCGGCCAGGTGTCCCCAGGTTATGCGTCGCCATGGGCCGCGCCGGGCGTGCCACTCAAGGCCATCAAGTGGCTGCTGCAACGCCACGCACCGCTGGCCATCAAGGCCACCGCCGATATCGACCAATACCTGTGGATGGCGCAGATGCTGCGCAACTGCACCGCCAACCGTTATGCGGTGAACAAGGAGCGCATGGTGCGCCTGTCCGAGTACAGCCGCGACTGCCTCGACGAACTGCGCGCTGAAACCGGCATTGCCTACGAAGGCCGTAGCCTGGGGACGACACAACTGTTCCGCACCCAGGCGCAGCTGGATGGCGCGGCCAAGGACATCGCCGTGCTGAAGGAGTCCGGCGTGCCGTTCGAAGTGCTCGACCGCGCCGGCATTGCCCGCGTTGAGCCGGCCCTGGCCAGCGTCACCGATATCCTCGCCGGCGCCTTGCGCCTGCCGAATGACCAGACCGGCGACTGCCAGATGTTCACCACTCGCCTGGTCGACATGTGCAAGCAACTCGGCGTGGAATTCCGCTTCGAACAAGACATCCAGCGCCTCGACTACGCCGGTGACCGTATCAACGGCGTATGGATCGACGGCACGCTGGAAACCGCCGACCGCTACGTGCTGGCCCTCGGCAGTTACTCGCCGAAATTGCTCAAGCCGCTGGGGATCAAGGCACCGGTGTACCCACTCAAGGGTTATTCGCTGACCGTACCGATCACCAACCCGGCGATGGCGCCGACTTCGACGATTCTCGACGAGACCTACAAGGTCGCGATCACCCGTTTCGACAACCGCATCCGCGTCGGTGGCATGGCTGAAATAGCCGGTTTTGACCTGTCGCTGAATCCGCGTCGGCGCGAAACCCTGGAGATGATCGTCAACGACCTTTATCCTCAGGGCGGCGATTTGACCGAAGCCAGTTTCTGGACCGGCCTGCGCCCGACCACCCCCGACGGCACGCCGATTGTCGGTGCCACCCCGTTCAAGAACCTGTTCCTGAATACCGGTCACGGCACCCTCGGTTGGACTATGGCCTGTGGCTCCGGTCGTTTGCTGGCCGACCTGATGGCGAAGAAAACACCGCAGATCTGCGCCGAAGGCCTCGATATTTCCCGTTATGGCAACCACCAGGAGTCCGCACAACATGTCAATCCAGCGCCAGCTCACCAATGAGCGCATGAGCCAGATCGTTGTTCACAGCGGTACCGTGTATCTGGCCGGGCAAGTCGGCGACGACATGAACGCCGGGATTGAACAGCAGACCCGTGAAACCCTGGCCAATATCGAGCGTTTGCTCGACCTGGCCGGCACTGACAAGAGCAAGCTGCTGTCGGTGACGATCTACCTGAAGGACATCGACGCGGATTTCGCTGGCATGAATTCAGTGTGGGACAAGTGGCTGCCCAAAGGTGTCGCGCCCGCCCGTGCCACGGTGGAAGCCAAGCTGTGCGAACCGGAAATCCTGGTAGAGCTGTCCGTCGTGGCGGCCCTGCCTTAACAACGATCCCTCTCCCGGTGCCGACGTTGTCGGTCGGTGCCGGTTTTTCTTCACTCTGCCGCCTAGAAGCCTGCCGCCATGCGTCCTGCCCGTGCCCTGATCGATCTCCAAGCCCTGCGCCACAACTACCAATTGGCCCGTGAAGTCACGGGAGCCAAGGCCCTTGCCGTGATCAAGGCCGATGCCTACGGGCATGGCGCCGTGCGCGTGGCCCAGGCGCTGGAAGCCGAGGCCGATGGGTTTGCCGTGGCGTGTATCGAGGAAGCCCTGGAGCTGCGTGCCGCCGGGATTCGTGCGCCGGTGCTGTTGCTGGAAGGTTTTTTTGAGGCCGACGAGCTGCCGCTGATCATTGAGCATGATTTCTGGTGCGTGGTGCATTCGCTGTGGCAGTTGGATGCGATCGAACAGGCCAAGCTGAGCAAACCGCTGACTATCTGGCTCAAGCTCGATTCCGGCATGCACCGTGTTGGCCTGCATCCGAAGGATTATCACGAGGCTTACCAACGCCTGCTGGCCAGTGGCAAAGTCGCCAAGATTGTTTTGATGAGCCACTTCGCCCGCGCCGATGAACTTGACTGCGTGCGCAGCGATGAACAGGTGGCGGTGTTTGAAGCGGCGCGCCAGGGCTTGTCGGCTGAAGTCAGCCTGCGCAATTCGCCGTCGGTGATGGGCTGGCCGAATGTGTCCAGCGACTGGGTGCGCCCCGGCATCATGCTTTACGGCGCCACGCCGTTTGGCGAAGACCAGGCCGTGGCATCGCGTTTGCAACCGGTGATGACCCTGGAATCCAAGGTGATTTGTGTAAGGGAACTGCCAGCCGGTGAGCCGGTGGGCTACGGCGCCAAGTTCATTACGCCCAAGCCGATGCGCATCGGTGTCGTCGCCATGGGTTATTCCGATGGTTACCCGCGTCACGCGCCAACCGGTACGCCGGTATGGGTGGCGGGGCAGCGCAGCCAGTTGCTGGGTCGTGTGTCGATGGACATGCTGTGCATCGACCTGACGGACGTGCCGCAGGCCGGGCTCGGTTCCACCGTGGAACTGTGGGGTAAAAACATCCTTGCCAGCGATGTCGCGGTCGCCGCCGAGACCATTCCCTACCAACTGTTCTGCAACCTGCGCCGCGTGCCAAGGCTCTATTGCGGCGCTTGATCGCCCGGTACGAACACAACCGCCCGGGATTTAGGCCCAAGTGTTGTAAATACTGAACGCTGTCGCCATGATAACGCTCAATTACAACAAAGCCTGAATCCTAGGAGGCTCCTGCATTGGACGTCGGCGAACGACTGCAATCCATCCGTAAACTGAAGGGTCTTTCCCAGCGCGAGCTCGCCAAGCGCGCGGGTGTCACCAACAGCACCATTTCGATGATCGAAAAAAACAGCGTCAGCCCCTCGATCAGCTCCTTGCGCAAGGTGCTGGGCGGCATCCCCATGTCCATGGTCGAGTTCTTTTCCGAGGAGATCCTCCAGGAAATACCGACGCAGATCGTCTATAAAGCCAATGAGCTGATCGACATCTCTGACGGCGCCGTCACCATGAAACTGGTAGGCCGGGCTCACCCCAGCCGGGCGATCGCATTTCTCAACGAAATCTACCCACCGGGTGCCGACACGGGCGAGGAAATGCTCACCCACGAAGGCGAAGAAACCGGGATTCTGGTGGAAGGTCGCCTGGAGTTGGTGGTCGGTCTTGAAACTTTTGTGCTCGAAGCCGGCGATAGCTACTACTTTGAAAGCACCAAGCCTCATCGTTTTCGCAATCCGTTCGACGTGCCGGCGCGACTAATCAGCGCAGCCACACCCGCGAACTTTTAAGAAAAGAGGCGTCCTGCCAGCGTTGCAGAGACTCCCGTAGCTGTATCCGTGAAGCCGAATCTCCCTTTATTTAATAGGGTTGTTTCGGCAAGGCGGGCTAACCGTTATACTTTCGCCGCCTGCGAAACCGTGGCCGCAGGCGTGAATAGCCACCATTGAGGGTGAACGCGTGAACCTAATTATGAAAATGCTGGCTGCACCAGCAACCGTACTGGCCCTATGGGCTGTCAGCGCTCAAGCTGCGACCAATGATGACATTGCCAAGCGCCTGGAGCCGGTCGGCCAGGTGTGCGTCCAGGGCCAGGAATGCAAAGGCATGGAAGTGGCGGTGGCCGCAGGCGGCGGCGCTGCAAAGACGCCGAATGAGATCATCGCCAAGCACTGCAACGCTTGCCACGGCACCGGCCTGTTGGGCGCGCCGAAAATCGGCGACACCGCGGCCTGGAAAGAACGCGCCGATCATCAAGGCGGCCTGGATGGCATCCTGGCCAAGGCGATCACTGGCATCAACGCCATGCCACCTAAAGGCACCTGCTCCGATTGCTCGGATGATGACCTCAAAGGTGCGATCGAGAAGATGTCCGGCTTGAAATAAACCGATCTTCGCCAAAAAGCCGCTTACGAGCGGCTTTTTTGTACCCGCGATTTGTGTTTCAGCCCTGTTATTTGCAGCAAAGACCCGGCAAGCTCGGTCCAACCCCTAATCATGGAATGTTCAGGAGGGTCGGATGGTGCAGTTGTGTTCAATCGAGCAAGCAGTTGACGACGTATTGGCGCGCTTGCCGGCGCATATCCACATGGGCATGCCGCTTGGCCTGGGCAAGCCGAATCTGTTCGTCAACGCGCTGTACCGGCGTGTCGCCAAATTGCCCGAGCGCTCACTGACGATCTACACCGCGCTGGCCCTGGGGCGACCGCCCTTCGGTGATGGGTTGCAAAAGCGCTTTCTGGAACCCTTTATCGAGCGGGTGTTTGGCGATTATCCCGAGCTGGATTTTTTGGCCGATCTGCACAAAGACGGCCTTCCGAAAAATATCCACGTGCAGCAGTTCTTCATGCAGCCCGGCAGCTTGCTGCACAGTGAGTCGGCGCAGCAGGACTACGTGAGCAGCAACTACAGCCACGCGGCCCGCGACATCAACGCCGCGGGCCTGAACCTGGTCGCGCAACTGGTTGCCAGCAGCAGCGAACACCCGGATCGCCTGAGCCTGAGCTGCAACCCGGATATCACCCTCGACCTGTTGCCGATGATCGCCAAGCGCCGCGATGCCGGTGAAACCGTGCTGATCGTCGGGCAGGTCCACAGCGATTTGCCCTATATGCCCGGCGATGCCGAGTTGGGCATGGACGCCTTCGATTACCTGATCGATGAAAAAGACAGCACCACGCTGTTCTCCACGCCGAACATGCCGGTGGGTTTCCAGGACCACTTTATCGGCCTGCATGCCAGTACCTTGGTGCGCGACGGCGGCACCTTGCAGATCGGCATCGGCTCCATGGGCGATGCGCTGACCGCCGCGCTGCTGGCGCGCCAGGCGGATAACGAAGCCTACCGGTTGTTGCTGACGGACCTGGACGTTTATCAATGGGCGCCGTTGATCAGCCATGAAGGCGGCGTCGATCCGTTCGCCCGTGGCCTCTACGGTTGCAGCGAAATGTTCGTCAACGGCCTGCTGGTGCTGGCGGACGCGGGGATTATCCGCCGCAAGGTTTACCCCGACGTGGCGACGCAGGAACAGGCCAACGCCGGTTTGCTGGATGACGCCGCACAGCCGGATGGCATCTCGATCCACGGCGGTTTCTTCCTCGGCCCGCGAAGTTTCTACCAGCGCCTGCAGGAAATGACCCACGCCAAACGCCTTGAATTCAACATGACCCGCATCAGCTACATCAATGAGCTGTACGGCCAGGAAGAACTCAAGCGCCTGCAACGCCTGGATGCGCGGTTTATCAATAGCGCGATCATGGTGACGTTGCTCGGCGCGGGCGTGGCCGATCAGTTGGAGGATGGCCGCGTGCTCAGCGGCGTGGGCGGGCAGTACAACTTCGTTGCCCAAGGGCATGCGCTGGAGGGTGCGCGTTCGATCCTGATTTTGCGCAGCTGGCGTGAGTCGGCGGGGGAGGTCAGTTCCAATATCGTCTGGGATTACGGCCACTGCACGATTCCCCGACACCTGCGGGATATCGTCATCACCGAGTACGGAATCGCCGATTTGCGCGGTCAGACGGATGCCAAAGTGATCGAGGCGTTGCTCAACGTTACCGACTCACGCTTCCAGGACGATTTGATCGAACAGGCGCAGAAGGCCGGCAAGTTGCCGAAGGATTTCCGCTTGGATCCGCGTTTTGCCGATAACACGCCGGAGCGGCTCAAAGGTATTCAGGCACGTCATCATCGGCTGTTCCCGGAGTACCCGCTGGGCAGCGACTTTACAGATGAAGAGCGGGATTTGTTGCGTGCATTGAACTGGCTCAAGAGCAAATTCAAGCTGACGGAGATTCTGGAACTGGGCAAGGCGGCGCTGGATGCGCCGGAGCCGGAGGCGTTTCCAGAGCACTTGAAGCGGATGCGGTTGGATAAACCGGAAGGGCTAAAGGAAGATTTGTATCAGCGGCTGTTGCTCGCTGGCCTGCAGGCGACTGCACATTAGCCAGCAGCGCCGGGTTTTTGAGGTGAGCGGGCTTGCCCCGCGCGAGGCAAGCTCGCTCACTACAAAAATCCTGTCGGGCGTGATTATTCGATGAAGGTCACTACGCCGCCTTCCAACGACTTGACCCGCGCCAGCGACTCAACGCGATAACCCTGCGCATCCAACTCCGCGCGACCACCCTGGAACGACTTCTCGATCACGATCCCCAAACCGGCAACAGTCGCGCCAGCCTGCTTGATGATCGAGATCAGCGCCTGGGACGCCTTGCCGTTGGCCAAAAAGTCATCGATCACCAGCACACGATCGCTGCTGGTCAGGTGGCGCGGGGAGATCGCCACGGTGCTCTCGACCTTCTTGGTGAAGGAGTACACCGTCGCCGACAGCAGGTTTTCCGTGAGGGTCAGGGATTGCTGCTTGCGTGCGAAGATCACCGGTACGCCCAGGTTCAGGCCGGTCATGATCGCCGGGGCGATGCCGGAGGCTTCGATGGTGACGATCTTGGTGATGCCCGAATCCTTGAACAGTGCGGCGAATTCGTCGCCGATCAGTTTCATCAGTGCCGGGTCGATCTGGTGGTTCAGAAAGGCGTCGACCTTGAGTACCTGATCGGAAAGCACGATGCCTTCTTCGCGAATTTTCTTGTGCAGTGCTTCCACGGAAAGCTTCCTCTAATGGCGCGGTGTGCGCCGAAAGTAGATTAAAAAGTAGTCGATTCTAGCGCTTTAACATCGCGCGTATATCCGCCAAGGCGGTGTTGCCGCGAACGGCCTTCACCTCGGTCGGGGTGTCGTCATTGCCTTCCCAGGCCAGGTCGTCCGGCGGCAGTTCATCCAGGAACCGGCTGGGGGCACAATCGATGATTTCGCCGTATTGCTTGCGCTTGGCGGCAAAGGTGAAGGCCAGCGTCTGACGCGCGCGGGTAATGCCCACGTAGGCCAAGCGGCGTTCTTCTTCGATGGTGTCGGCTTCGATACTGGAGCGGTGCGGGAGGATTTCCTCTTCCATGCCCATGATGAACACGTAGGGGAATTCCAGGCCCTTGGACGCATGCAAGGTCATCATCTGCACGCCTTCAGCGCCGTCTTCCTCTTCCTGCTGGCGCTCAAGCATGTCGCGCAGCACCAGCTTGCCGATGGCGTCTTCGACGGTCATTTCGCCGTCTTCGTCTTTTTCCAGGGTGTTCTTCAGCGCTTCGATCAGGAACCAGACGTTGCTCATGCGGTAATCCGCCGCCTTGTCGCTGGAACTGTTGGTGCGCAGCCAGTTCTCGTAGTCGATGTCCATGACCATGCTGCGCAGGGCGCTGATCGGATCTTCGCCGGCGCACTGCTCGCGCACCTTGTCCATGAAGCGCTTGAAGCGTGACAGGCGATCGGTGAAGCGTGAGTCCAGGTGTTCGCCCAGGCCGATTTCATCGGTGGCTGCGTACATCGAGATCTTGCGTTCGGTGGCGTAGTTGCCGAGCTTTTCCAGGGTGGTGGAACCGATTTCGCGGCGCGGCACGTTGATCACACGCAAAAAGGCGTTGTCGTCGTCCGGGTTCACGATCAGGCGGAAGTACGCCATCAGGTCTTTCACTTCCTGGCGTCCGAAAAAGCTGTTGCCACCCGACAGGCGATACGGCACCTGGTGGTGCTGCAATTTCAGTTCGATCAGCTTGGCCTGGTAGTTGCCGCGATAGAGGATCGCGAAATCGCTGTAGGGCCGGTCGGTGCGCAAGTGCAGGCTGAGGATTTCCACGGCCACGCGCTCGGCTTCGGCGTCTTCGTTGCGGCAGCGGATCACGCGGATCTCGTCGCCGTGGCCCATTTCACTCCACAGCTGTTTTTCAAACTCGTGGGGGTTGTTCGAGATCAACACGTTGGCGCAGCGCAGGATGCGGCTGGTGGAGCGGTAGTTCTGCTCCAGCATCACCACTTTCAGGGACGGGTAATCGTCCTTGAGCAGCATCAGGTTTTCCGGACGGGCGCCGCGCCAGGCGTAGATCGACTGGTCGTCGTCGCCTACCACAGTGAACTGGTTGCGCTTGCCGATCAGCATTTTCACCAGCAGGTACTGGCTGGCGTTGGTGTCCTGGTATTCGTCCACCAGCAGGTAGCGCACCTTGTTCTGCCATTTTTCGAGGATGTCGGCGTGTTCTTCGAACAGCTTCACCGGCAGCAGGATCAGGTCGTCGAAGTCCACCGCGTTGAACGCCTTGAGCGTGCGTTGGTAGTGGGTGTAGACGATGGCGGCGGTCTGTTCCTTGGGGTTGCGTGCGTTTTCAAGGGCTTGGGCGGGCAGGATCAGGTCGTTTTTCCAGGCGCCGATCATGTTCTTGATCTCGTCCACGCCGTCGTCGCCTGCGTATTCCTTTTGCATGATGTCGGTCATCAGCGACTTCACGTCGGTTTCGTCGAAGATCGAGAAGCCGGGCTTGTAGCCAAGGCGTACATGCTCCTTGCGGATGATGTTCAGACCCAGGTTGTGGAAGGTGCACACGGTGAGGCCGCGGCCTTCGCCACCCTTGAGCAGGGTGCCGACGCGCTCTTTCATTTCCCGCGCCGCCTTGTTGGTAAACGTCATGGCGACGATGTACTGGGCGCGGATGCCGCACTGCTGGATCAGGTGCGCGATCTTGCGGGTGATCACGCTGGTCTTGCCGGAGCCTGCACCGGCGAGCACCAATAGAGGGCCGCCGACGTAGTTCACGGCTTCTTGCTGCCGGGGATTGAGTCGGGACATACAGAGTTCAGGGAGTCGTTGTTCAAAAGGGCGGGCATTTTAACAGGCTCGCAGGATTCTGCTCTGTCAGAACGACAATGTGACGTACCACTCGATCTAAATTTGCCGGTTTTGATACTTTGCCGCAGGATGTCGGGGCAGTTTGGGACTATTGTTTACAGTTCGCGTGTTTGATAACCCCTATCATTGGTGATTATCGGGCCTCGGGTCATAATGCCTGCCGCCAACGAAATCTTGCAGAGTCTAGGGAGCTAGCTTGTCTACGCCTGTCGAACCCTTGCGTTTGCTGCTGCTGGCCGATGAGCCCGCGTGGGCAGCGTTGTTGCGCGAGTGCCTGGCGCCGATGGGCGATGGGGCTGTGCTGATCAGCGCGCCAAACTGGGAGTCCGTGAGCCGTCTGTTCGATGACGATCACAGTGCCGTGCTGTTGACCACGCCCAGCCTGCAACCCGGCCCTGGCCGTTGCAGCTTGCCGTGCGTATTGCTGCTGGAGCAGGAACCGTTGGTGTCGCCACTTGGCGTCAGCGATTGGCTGGTGCGTGATGTATTGGACGCCGATACAGTGCGCCGCTGCCTGCGCCATGTCCGCGAACGCGGTGTGCTGGAAAACACCCTGCAACGCCTGGCTGAACAGGACCCGCTCACCGGCATCGCCAACCGCCAGGGTTTTCAGACCCTGTTGGCCGCGCGACTGGCCGAGAACGAAGGCCGTGGCCTGGCCCTTGGTCATCTGGACCTCGACAACTTTCGCCACGCCAACGACGCCCTCGGCCACCAGGCCGGCGACCGGTTGATCCTGCAAGTGGTCTCGCGGCTCAAAAGCCAGCTTGAGGTCGGGGACCAGTTGGCGCGCCTGGGCAGTGACGAATTCGCCTTGTTGATCGACACCCGCCGTGCGCCGCAGCGTGCCGAATGGATGGCCGAGCGCATCACCGAAGTCATGGCCGAACCCTATTGGGTGGATGGCGAAAGCCTGCTGATCGGCTGCAGCCTGGGCGTGGCCCATGCTCGCGCCCGTGCCGGGGCCGACCCACTGATGTGGCACGCGCATATCGCCATGCAACAGGCCAAGAGCACCCAAGGCTGCACCTTTCATATCTTCAACGAGCGTATCAACCGCAACGCGCGCAGCCTGGCCGACCTGGAAAGCGAGCTGCGCCGCGCCTTGCGGCGTGACGAACTGGAGCTGCATTACCAACCGCGCCTTGACCTGGACGACGGGCATATCGTCGGCCTTGAAGCCCTGGTGCGCTGGCGACATGGCGAGCGCGGCCTGTTGCCGCCGAGTGAGTTTGTGCCCCTGGCCGAGCAAAGCGGCCTGATCGTGCCGTTAGGCTACTGGGTCATCTCCCGTGCCCTGCGCGACATGCAGGAGCTGCGTGAACGCGGCCTGCCGCCGCTGCACATGGCGGTCAACCTGTCGTTCCGCCAGTTCCAGGACAGCCAGTTGCTTTCCACCCTCAGCCGGCTGATTGCCGAGCGGGGCGTTGAGGCGCAGTGGCTGGAGTTCGAACTCACCGAAACCGCCGTGATGCGCCGCAGCGACCTGGTCAAGCAGACCATGGACGCCCTCGGCCGCCTCGGCGTGCGGTTTTCCCTGGATGATTTTGGCACCGGCTTTTCGTCGTTCGTGCACCTCAACAGCCTGCCGATTGCCTTGTTGAAGATCGACAAGAGCTTTGTTGGCGGCATGGAAGAGCGTGAAGAGAACCGCAAGTTGGTGCACGCCATGATCAATCTGGCGCACAACCTCAACCTCGAAGTGGTGGCTGAAGGTGTGGAAACGCCGGAGCAGCTGGCGTTGTTGAGGTTGTTTGGCTGCGACCAGGCCCAGGGATACCTGATCAGCAAGCCGCTGCCGTTACCGGAGTTGGTGGAGTACCTGACCTTCGGCAACGGCCAGCAAGCCCGCGTGGGCGAAGGGCTTTAATCGGGCTGTGCAGCCTGGAACCCACCACGGGTTTCGGGCTCGGCGCCTTCCTGCCGAATCATCCGCTTCATCTTCGCTTCGAACGCCCAGGTCAGGCTGACCGCCGCACACGCCAGGCCCAGTGCCAAGCCCCACCACACGCCGGTCGGTCCCCAGCCCAGGGTGAAGGCCATCAACCACGCCGACGGTGCGCCAATCAACCAATAGCAGCCCGCGCCGATCAGGAAGGTGGTCTTGGCGTCCTTGAGCCCACGAATGCAGCCCATGGCGATGGTTTGCACGCCGTCGAACAGCTCGAACCAGGCGGCCACTGCCAGCAGGCTGACGGCCAGGACGATCACGTCGTGGAACGCGGGGTCGTTGTGGTCGATAAGCAGTCCGATCAATGGGTCGGAATAAAGCCACAGCACGGCGGCAAATCCCAACATCACCGTTGCGCCAAATCCTATGCCGACACGCCCGGCCAGGCGTGCCTGCAGCAACTGCCCTGCACCGTAATGCTGGCCGATGCGCATGGTCACCGCGTAGGACATCCCCGCCGGCACCATGAACGCCACCGACACAATCTGCAGCGCAATCTGGTGCGCCGCCAACTGCGTGCTGCCCATGGTGCCCATGCACAGCGCTGCAAAGGCAAACAACCCGACCTCCACCGCGTAGGTGCCCCCAATCGGCAGGCCCAGGCGCCACAACTCGCGCAGGTACTGGGTGTTCAGGCGCAGCAGGCCATTGCTCAATGGGTAGGCCGCATAGGTGCGGTTGCTGCGGATGTACCACATCAGCGTCAGCGCCATCCCGTTGGCGACGATGGCGGTGACCAGGCCAATGCCCATCAGGCCCAGCTTGGGCAGGCCGAACATGCCTTCGATCAGCGCGTGGTTGAGCAGGTAATTCAGTACTGTGCCGCCGACGCTGATGACCATCACCGGAGTGGCTTTGCCGATGGCGCTGGTAAAGCCGCGCAGGGCCATGAAGCTCAAGTAGCCGGGCAGGGCGAACGGCAGGATCGTCAGGAATTGCCCGGCCGACTGCACGTTGGTTTCAGTCTGGCCGAACATCAGCAGCAGTGGCTTGAGGTTCCACAGCAGCAAGCCGGCCGCCAAGGCCATCAGCCAGGCCAGCCACAGCCCTGCCTGGGTCAGCCGGGTGGCGCCTTCGATATCGCCGGCGCCATGACGGATGGCGACAAGCGTGCCTACAGCGGCAATCACGCCAATGCAGAAAATCGACACGAACGAATAGCTTGCCGCGCCCAGGCCGCCGCCAGCCAGGGCTTCGGGGCTCAGGCGCGCCATCATCAAGGTGTCGGTCAACACCATCAGCATGTGCGCCAACTGTGAGGCAATCAACGGCCCTGACAGCCGCAGAATGGCCCAGAGTTCGGTACGTGCCGGATGCTGCATGATCATCACACTCGAATAGTCGGAGGGTTGGGGAAGGGTTGATTCTCGGCGCTCTCCATTCATTACACAAAAGGATTAAAGCGATGATGTGCATGACTTAAACTCATGCCAGACGATCTGGTAGGGTGCGGTACTGCTCTGTAGGAATTTACTGATGACTCGTCGCCTTCCTCCGCTGTATGCCTTGCGAGCATTTGAAGCCGCCTCTCGACACAACTCGTTTACCCGCGCGGCGGAGGAGTTGTCGATTACGCAAAGTGCGGTGAGCCGACATATCCGCACGCTTGAAGAACACTTCGCCTGCCGGCTGTTCCAGCGCAGTGGCCGCACCTTGCAACTCACCGAAGCGGCGCGCCTGTTATTACCCGGTGTGCGCGAAGGTTTCGCCGCGCTGGAGCGTGCGTGCCATACCTTGAATGCCGAAGACGACATCCTGCGCATGAAGGCGCCGTCGACCCTGACTATGCGTTGGCTGTTGGCGCGACTCAGCCGCTTCCGCGCGTTGCAGCCGGGCAATGAGGTGCAACTGACCAGCGCCTGGATGAGCGTGGACGAGGTGGACTTCAACCAGGAGCCGTTCGACTGCGCGGTGCTACTGAGCTACGGGCATTTTCCGGCGGATTGGGAAGCCAGTTATCTGTTCCCGGAATTGCTGATCCCGGTCGGCGCGCCAAATCTGCTGGAAGATGGGCCCTGGGATGCCGAGCGGCTGGCCACCGCCGAATTGCTGCACCCCACGCCCGACCGTCGTGATTGGCGCAATTGGCTGGAGCGCATGGGCTTGTCATCCCAGGTGTCGCTCAAGGGCGGCCAGGTGTTCGACACACTCGAACTGGGCATGATCGCCGCCGCGCGAGGTTACGGCGTCTCCATGGGCGACTTGCTGATGGTGGCCGAAGACGTGGCCCAGGGGCGGCTCAGCCTACCCTGGCCAACGGCCGTAGCCAGTCGTGAAAATTACTATTTGGTGTGGCCGAAAACCCGCCCCGGTGGCGAGCGGTTGCGGCGCCTGGCGGAGTTTCTGCAGGCAGAGGTCAAGGCCATGGAGTTGCCCCAGGTCGAACGCCTTGATTGAGCGGCGATAGACCGTTCGTGCAATCGTTTGCGTGATACCCCTGTGATTCGCTCAAGTATTGCCTCGGCCCGCCGAAGTAGGTGTGTTGGAACCATCGTGCACCAACGCTACCCACTAGATAATTTGCCGAGCAGCGCTATGAGATCAGGATGATCCTGGCCTCGGCCAGGAGCTGTCATGTCTCAACCTCGCGCCCGCATCGCCTCCCAGTTAGGCCTCGCGTTAGCCCTGATTTTGGCTGTCGTCATCAGCGGCAGTACAGTGTTTGCCTTGCGTTCTCTCGACTCCGCCAACCTCGCCACCCGTGAGGAACACTTGGCCAGTGAGGCGCGCTTGCTCGCCGACCAACTCAATACCTTCCACAGCACCTTGCGCGAAAGTACCCAGCGTTTGAGCGGGCTGTTTGAAAAGCGCTTCGGCGCGGGCTTGAGTGTGCATGCCGACCAGCCAGTGACCGTGGCCGGGGTACAGACCCCAAGCCTGTCCCTGGGCAATGAAGTGCTGAACAACAACTTCGATGAAGTGGATGAGTTCAAGCAGATGTCCGGCGGCGTGGCCACGGTGTTTGTGCGCAGCGGCGAAGACTTCATCCGTATCAGCACCTCCTTGACCAAGCAGGACGGCAACCGTGCCATCGGTACGGTGCTGGATCGTCAGGGGCCAGCCTATCAGCGCGTGCTCAGCGGCCAGACCTACATCGGCCGGGCGGTGTTGTTCGACCGCTCCTACATGACTCAGTACAGCCCGGTGCGTGACAGCAGCGGCCAGGTCATCGCCGTGCTGTTCATCGGTTTTGACTACACCGACGCCCAGAACGCCCAGTTCGAGAACCTCAAGCGCTTCCGCATCGGCCAGACCGGCTCCCTGGCCTTGCTCGATGAACAGAAGCGTTGGCTGGTGCCGCCGGCTGGCGTGCAGGCACTGGACCAGGCGATCCCAGTGATGCTGGACCTGGCCAAGACGCCAGGTGCGGGCCGCTTCTGGGCGGACAAGAACGAAGATTTCTACAGCGTCTCGGTGCCCTTCGAAGGCGGGCCGTGGGCAGTAGTCGCGAGCATGCCCAAGGCTGAGATTCGCTCGGTGACCTGGGACGTCGGCATCCGCCTGGTAATCGGCAGCGTGCTGGCCATGTTGCTGGCAGTCGGTGCAACCGTGTGGCTGCTGCGCAGCAAGTTGGCGCCGTTGGGCGACCTGGTGCGCCAGGCCGAGGCCTTGGGCGCGGGCGACTTGAGCGCACGCCTGAATGTGTCCAGCCATGACGAAATCGGCCAGTTGGCGCGCAGTTTCAACCAGATGGGTGAAGCGCTGTCGACCATGGTCTCGCATATCCGCAAGGCGGCCGAAGAGGTCAACAGCCGCGCCCAGGCGTTGTCCGGGTTGTCCGGTGGTGCGTATGAAGGCATGGAGCAGCAGTCCGGCGAGATCACCAGCATGGCCGGCGCCGTGGAAGAGTTCAGCGCCACCTCGCTGAACATCGCCGACAACATGGGCAGCACCGAACGTCTCGCCCAGGAAAACGCCCAGCAAACCCGTATCGGGCGCAACTCGATGCAAGAGGCGTCGTCGTCCCTGGAACACATCGCCACTGCCCTGAACAGCACGGCCACGGTGATCAACACCCTCGGCCAGCGCTCCCAGGAAATCGGCGGGATCGTCGGCGTGATCACTTCGATTGCCGAACAGACCAACCTGCTGGCGCTCAATGCTGCCATCGAAGCTGCGCGCGCGGGTGAGCAAGGCCGTGGCTTTGCCGTGGTCGCCGACGAGGTGCGCAACCTGGCGTCGCGTACCCGAGAGGCTACTGACGAAATCTCCGGGATGATCCAAAGCATCCAGCAGGAAACCGGCAACGCCATCAGCACCATGGAGCGCGGCAACGTGTTGATGCAGGAAGGCCTGTCGCGCAACGCCGACGTGGCGTCGGCCCTGGCGCGTATCGATGAGCAAAGCCGCTCGGCCGGCCAGCAGTTCGCGGCGATTACCACTGCCACCCAGGAGCAGAGCAGCACCGCGACCTTGCTCAGCAGCAACCTGCAGAGTATTGCGCTGGCCAACAGCGAGCAGCGTGAAGTGGTGTCGAACCTGGCGATTACTGCCAAGGAGTTGGAGACGCTGGCGGCGGGCTTGCGGCATGAGGTGGATCGCTTCCGCTGAGGCTCAGGTGATGGAGGCCGGGCGATATTGCAGGGCCTCCTTCAGATGCTCACGGGTGATGTCAGGCACCTGCTCCAGGTCCGCCAAGGTGCGCGCTACCTTGAGCAGGCGATGGGCGGCGCGCAGGGACAGGGTCAGTCGCTCGCAGGCGGTTTCCAGCCAGCCCTCATCGACCTTCGCCAGCTTGCAGTGCTTGCGCAGCCCAGGCAGGTCCAGGAAGGCATTCGCACAACCCTGACGCCGTAACTGGCGCTCGCGGGCCTCGGCAACCTCAGCCGAGGCCGTCGCTGTGTTATCGCCGACCTGTTGGGTTGGGTTCAGCGCCGTGGTTTCCCGCGCGACCGTCAGGTGCAGGTCGATCCGGTCCATCAAGGGTCCGGAGAGTTTGTTGCGATAGCGCTGGATCTGCTCCGGTGTACAGCGACAGCGCCCGCTGGGTTCGCCCAAATAACCACACGGGCAGGGGTTCATGGCGGCCACCAGTTGAAAGCGGGCCGGGAAACTCACCCGGTCACGGGCGCGGGAAATCACGATATGTCCTGACTCCAGTGGTTCGCGCAGCACCTCCAGTACCTTGCGGTCGAACTCCGGCAATTCATCCAGGAACAATACTCCGTGATGGGCGAGGGTGATTTCGCCGGGCTGTGGTTTCGAGCCGCCGCCCACCAACGCAGGACCTGATGCCGAATGATGCGGCTGGCGAAACGGTCGGTGCGGCCAATGGCTCAGTGGCGCCAGGCTGACCACCGACTGAATCGCCGCCACTTCCAGTGCTTCCTGCTCACTCAACGGTGGCAACAACCCCGGCAGGCGGCTGGCGAGCAATGTCTTGCCGGTGCCGGGCGGGCCGCTGAACAGCAGGTTATGCGCCCCCGCCGCCGCGATCAGCAATGCGCGCTTGGCGGCGAGCTGGCCCTGTACTTCGCTCAAATCCGGATAAGGCTTGTTCAGGTACAGCAAACCGTCTGACTTGTAAGGCTCGATTGGCTGATGCCCGTTCAGGTGCGCCACCACCTGGAGCAGATGGTCCACGGCGATCACTTTCAACCCCGACGCCAGGCAGGCTTCCTCGGCATTCGCCCGCGGCACTATCACGGTGCGTCCGGCCTTGCGCGCCGCCAAGGCCGCCGGCAACACACCCTTCACTGCCCGTACTTCACCGGACAGTGCCAATTCTCCCAGGCATTCCACGTCGTCGAGCATCAACGCCGGCACCTGCACGCTGGCCGCCAGGATTCCCAGGGCTATCGCCAGGTCAAAACGCCCGCCGTCCTTGGGCAGGTCGGCGGGCGCGAGGTTCAGGGTGATACGGCGGGCAGGGTATTGCAGGGCGGAATTGAGGATGGCGCTGCGCACCCGGTCCTTGCTTTCCTTGACCGCCGTTTCCGGCAAACCCACCAGCGTCAGGGACGGCAGACCATTGGCCATATGCACTTCGACGGTGACGGCAGGGGCTTCAACGCCAATTTGGGCGCGGCTGTGGACGATGGCGAGGGACATGCTCGTTCCTTGAAAAGAGGGCCGCTTCCTGCGGTTTTTTCAAGGGTAGACGAGGGGTGACGCTATCGAAGGTGGGAGGTTTTACAGAACGTATCCAGCTCCCACATTGACCGCGTTTATTCAGCAGGCGGCGTGAGCTTGGCTTCCAGTTCGGCGACTTTCGCTTCCAGGCTCTCAAGCCGCGCACGCGTGCGGGCCAATACGACCATCTGGCTATCAAACTCTTCACGGCTCACCAGGTCGAGCTTGCTGAAACCGCTTTGCAGCAATGCCTTGAATTGGCTTTCGATTTCATTGCGGGGCAATGGGGTATCGCCGCTGAACAGGCGAGAGGCGTGGCCGCTCAGGGCGTCGAGGAGGTCTTTGGGCGCGAGCATGGGAAATATTCCGGAAAACTGTTGGCCGGCAGTGTATCACGCAGCGTCTATAGTCTTTTTCACGGAGGCAAGCGCACGCTTTTCGCGCAGAGGGTCGGGCGGCGACGCACTGTTTTTGTGCGCATTGCCGTCATCAAAAAGCCCCGTAGGTGGGCGTAAGTGGGCAAAGGACTGATTTCAGTGATTTTTACGGAGCTGGCAAGGTTTCTGCTTAGACGATCATGACCCATGCACTGATGCAGTCGCTGTGACGAATGCAGTGCGCCGACGGATCAGGGGTACAGGTTTCGTCACCAGTGGTTCGCTGGCGTCGCAAAGGCAAATGCCGAGGCGACGACGCGTTACAAAGCCAGGCACTGCGCTTAGACTTGAGACGGGTTTGTTTTCCTGGGGCAAGTCCACCAATTCGGGAGAGAGTTTTCATGAAGCTAGTCACTGCCATCATCAAGCCGTTCAAGTTGGACGATGTACGCGAGTCGTTGTCCGAGATCGGCGTGCAGGGCATTACCGTTACTGAGGTCAAAGGCTTCGGTAGGCAGAAGGGTCACACCGAGCTGTATCGTGGCGCGGAATACGTGGTCGATTTCCTGCCGAAGGTGAAGATTGATGTCGCCATTGACGACAAGGATCTTGACCGGGTTATCGAGGCGATAACCAAGGCCGCCAACACCGGCAAGATCGGTGACGGCAAGATCTTCGTGGTCAATCTGGAACAGGCTATTCGCATCCGTACCGGCGAAACCGATACCGACGCAATCTAAGCCGCCAAACCCCAACGCCCCAGGAGAAAACAATATGACTCTGCGTAAATTCGCAGGGCTCGGAGCCCTGTTGTCCATCGTAATGCCAAGCCTGGCCATGGCGGCAGACGAAGTGGCTGCTCCAGTCCTCAATTCCGGCGACACCGCCTGGATGCTGACCGCCACCGCTTTGGTGCTGTTCATGACCATCCCTGGTCTGGCGCTGTTCTACGGCGGCATGGTCCGCTCCAAGAATATTCTGTCGGTGATGATGCAGTGCTTCGCGATCACCGGCCTGATCAGCATCCTCTGGGTCGTCTACGGCTACAGCATCGCGTTCGATACCACCGGTATGGAACAGGGTGTGGTCAACTTCAATTCCTTCTTCGGCGGCATGGGCAAGGCGTTCCTGGCGGGCGTGACCCCGGCCAGCATCACCGGCCCGGCGGCGCTGTTCCCGGAAGCCGTGTTCATCACCTTCCAGATGACGTTCGCCATCATCACCCCGGCGCTGATCGTCGGTGCCTTCGCTGAGCGTATGAAGTTCTCCGCGATGCTGATCTTCATGGCGATCTGGTTCACCCTGGTCTACGCGCCGATCGCGCACATGGTCTGGAGCGGCAACGGTGGCCTGATGTGGGACTGGGGCGTGCTGGACTTCGCCGGCGGCACCGTGGTGCACATCAACGCCGGTGTGGCTGGCCTGGTGGCGTGCATCGTGCTCGGCAAGCGTAAAGGCTTCCCGACTACCCCGATGGCCCCGCACAACCTGGGTTACACCCTGATCGGCGCGGCGATGCTGTGGATCGGTTGGTTCGGCTTCAACGCCGGCTCCGCTGCTGCGGCCAACGGCACCGCCGGTATGGCGATGCTGGTTACACAGATCGCTACCGCTGCGGCGGCGCTGGGCTGGATGTTCGCCGAGTGGATCACCCACGGTAAGCCAAGCGCACTGGGCATTGCCTCCGGCGTGGTCGCCGGCCTGGTTGCAATCACCCCAGCCGCAGGCACCGTGGGCCCGATGGGCGCCCTGGTGATCGGCCTGGTTGCCGGTGTGATCTGCTTCTTCTGCGCCACCAGCCTAAAACGCAAACTGGGCTACGACGACTCCCTGGACGCCTTCGGCGTGCACGGTATCGGCGGTATCGTCGGTGCGATCCTCACCGGTGTGTTCGCAGCCCCTGCCTTGGGCGGCTTCGGCACAGTGACTGACATCGCTGCGCAAGTCTGGATCCAGTGCAAAGGCGTTGGCTTCACGGTGATCTACACCGCGATCGTGACCTACATCATCCTCAAGGTGCTGGATATGGTCATGGGCCTGCGGGTGACCGAAGAGGAAGAGGCCGTCGGCCTCGACCTGGCGCAACACAACGAACGCGGCTACAACTTGTAAATACGCGAAAAAAAGATGCCCGGCTTGCCGGGCATTTTTTTGCCTGGTGTTTGTCAGTCATACCAATGTGTAGCGGTTTTTACGCCGTGTTTGTGATGGGATGCACACGGCACTTTTCAGCGTGCGAATGTCTTACAGGCATGTAGGCGTATTCGACACTTTGTTTTTTCCCAGAGCGCGCTAGAATGCGCGCCGATGGGCGCAAAACTGTATTTATCTGGGCGAGCACCGTGATCATGGCGGTGCTCGTAAAGTCCTCGCCACCTTGTACGGTGATGGGGCATAAGCCACTGGTTATCCGGTGGATGTTGATTTTTCCTCGGCAGCCTCGACAGAGGATGAAGCTGGGCTATAACTAATCTGCTTTTCGCAAGTCATGAGGTAGAACATGAGCGACGATGATCTGGAAAACGACGAACTCGAAGTAGGTGACGAAGACGACACCGAAGAAGGTCTTGAAGCGGCGGCGGAAGACGTTGCTGACGACGACGGTGGTGATGATGCGCCTGCCCCGGCTGCCAAAGGCAAAGCCAAGGCTGCTGTGTCGGTAGATGAGTTGCCGAGCGTTGAAGCCAAGAATAAAGAGCGCGATGCCCTGGCCCGTGCGATGGAAGAGTTCCTCGCTAAAGGCGGCAAAGTGCAGGAAGTCGAGGCCAACGTGGTGGCAGATCCACCGAAGAAGCCGGATAACAAGTACGGCAGCCGACCTATCTGAGGTCAGCACCCGCTTGTAAGAAAAAGCCCGCCGTCGCTGCGGGCTTTTTCATGGGTGTTATTTCCAGCCAGCCAGCAAGGGCGCTAATTCGGCCAGGCTGCGAATCTCCGCATCCGGGCGCTTGTCGGCTTCCCACACCTTACCCGTCGGGTTGAACCACACCGCCCGAAGCCCCGCCTGCTGTGCTCCGGCAATGTCATCCCCCGGATGATCGCCAATATGCACCGCCGCACTGGCGTCCACGCCACCGCGTTGCAACGCTTCTTGAAACAATCGCGCATCCGGTTTGGCGATGCCGATGTCTTCAGCGCGCAAGGCAAAGTGGAAGTAGTCCGCCAGGCCCACGCGTTGCACGTCGGCGTTACCGTTGGTAATCACGCCCAGCAGGAAGTGCTGGCGCAACGCCCGGAGCATGGGCTCCGCTTCAGGGAAGGGCGTGAGTTGGTGCCGCGCGTGAATGAACGCTTCGAAGCACACATCCGCCATTTCCGTAGCCTCGGGCTGTGGATAACCGGCCTCTTCAAACGCATGCATCAACACCCGGTGGCGCAAAATGCTGATCCGATGTTTCAGCTCCGGATGGCGCTCCAGCACCAGCTGGCGAAGATTGGCGAAGTGCTCCAGCGGCAAGTCGCCGACTTTGGCGGCGTTAAGTGCCAGCCATTCGCGCATCGACGCTTCGGCGCTGATGATGACGGGTACGTTGTCCCAGAGTGTGTCGTCCAGGTCGAAGGTGATCAGCTTGATACTCATGAGTCGCCGCCCTTGATGCGTTTGGCCCGTGGATGGGCGCTGTCGTACACCGTTGCCAGGTGTTGGAAATCCAGATGGGTGTAGATCTGCGTGGTCTTGATGTCGGAGTGGCCGAGCAGCTCTTGAACCGCGCGCAGGTCCTGGGACGATTCCAGCAGGTGGCTGGCAAAAGAGTGTCGCAGCATGTGTGGGTGCAGGTTCTGCCCCAGCTCGCGCTCGCCGGCGGCCTTGACCCGCACTTGAATCGCCCGTGGCCCCAGGCGCCGGCCTTGTTGGCTGACAAACACTGCGTCGTCCGCCGGGTTGGTCAAAAGGCGCAGCGGCAGCCACAACAGCAGGGCTTCCCGGGCTTTGCGGCCCACTGGCAACACGCGGGTCTTACTGCCTTTGCCGAGCACTTGCACCAGGCCGTCCGCCAGGTCCAACTGGTCGAGGTTCAAGCCAGTCAGCTCCGACAGGCGCAGGCCTGATGAATAGAACAGCTCAAGAATGGCCTGGTCGCGATGGGCCAGGAAGTCATCCTCGACGGCGCCATCCAGCAATTGCAACGCGCGGTCGGTGTCCAGGGTCTTGGGCAGGCGCCGTTCGCCTTTGGGCGGCGACAGGCCATTGGCCGGGTCGTGATCGCACAGGCCTTCGCGGTTCAAATAGTGATAGAGCCCGCGCACCGCCGAGAGCAGGCGCGACAGGCTGCGTGAGGATTGGCCCGCCTGGTGCAGGCGCGCGATCAGGCTGCGCAGGCTCTGGATATCCAGGGCCTTCCAGTTGCTGATCTGTTGTTTCTCGCAGTAGGCCAGGACCTTGTTCAGGTCCCGCCGGTAGGCTTCCAGGGTATGGGGCGACACCTGGCGCTCGTTGCGCAGGTGAGCGCAGTAAGCGTCCAGTTGCCGTTCCATGGCTAGCGCACCGCGCGCAGGGCGGTGGTGAAGCGCGGCAGGACGCGGCCCAGGACTTCGGCGATGTAGGTCAGGAACAAGGTGCCCACTGAACTCTTGTAGTGCTGGGGATCGCGGCTGGCGATGGCCAGCACACCGTGCAGGCCTTGATGGCTGAGCGCGACCACTGCCGTGGAGCCGATCTGCTTGCGCTGTTCGGCACCAAACAGGAAGTCCAGCTCATGCTCGCGCAAGGTGCCGCTGATGGTCTTGCCTTCGGACAACAGGCCGCCGATGGCTGTGTGTGCGTCGCTGCCGCTGACCCAACGACCCACCGGCATCGGGTTGTCGCTGAACAGGATCAGGCTCACGAACGGCACCTGGAAGTCCTGGCGCAGGCTGTCTTCCACGGCAATCACCGTTTCTTCCAGGCTGGTGGCGTCCATCAGGGTCAGGATCAGGCGACGGGTCTTCTCGAACAGGCGGTCGTTGTCGCGGGCGACGTCCATCAGGTGCGAGAGCTTGTGGCGCATCTCGATATTGCGCTCGCGCAGGATCTTCATCTGCCGCTCCACCAGCGACACGGTATCGCCGCGCTGGTGGGGGATGCGCAGGGCCGGCAGCAGTTCTTCGTGCTCGACGAAGAAATCCGGATTAGCCTCAAGGTACGCCGCGACGGCAGCGGCCTCCAGACTTTCGCTCGGGGATGCTTGTGCGGGTACTTGAGGCTTATCGGTCATTGGATTGGCTCACTCATAGACGGACCTGTCCTTCGTATACGCGCGAGGCCGGCCCGGTCATCATCACCGGGTGGCCAGGGCCTGCCCACTCGATGGACAAGCGTCCGCCGGGCAGGTCGATCAGCAGCGGCGAATCCATCCACCCCTGGCTGATCGCGGCCACGGCAGCGGCGCAAGCACCGGTGCCGCAGGCCTGGGTTTCGCCGGCACCGCGTTCCCAGACGCGCAATTGCGCACGGGTACGGTCGATCACCTGCAGGAAGCCCACGTTGACCCGTGCCGGAAAGCGCGGGTGGTGTTCGATCTTCGGCCCCAGTTCATGCACGGGTGCGTTGTTGATGTCGTTGACCCGCAGCACGGCGTGGGGGTTGCCCATGGACACTGCAGCGATGTCGACGGTCTTGCCGTCAACGTCCAGCGCATAGCTGACGGCCTGCTCGGTGGCCTGGAACGGAATATCCGCCGGCACCAGGTGTGGCGCGCCCATGTTGACGCTGATCTGGCCGTCACTGCGGATATCCAGCTCGATCACGCCGCTCTTGGTCTCGACGCGGATCTGGCGCTTGGCGGTCAGGCGCTTGTCCAGCACAAAGCGGGCGAAGCAGCGTGCACCGTTGCCGCACTGTTCCACTTCGGAACCGTCGGAGTTGAAGATCCGGTAACGGAAATCCACCTCCGGGTTGCTGGGCGCCTCGACGATCAGCAACTGGTCGAAACCAATGCCGGTGTGACGGTCGCCCCACTGTTTGGCGTGCTTGGGCAGGATATGCGCGTGCTGGCTGACCAGGTCGAGGACCATGAAATCATTGCCCAGCCCGTGCATCTTGGTAAAACGCAGCAGCATGGCTTACTCCGGCAGCAGGCTTTCGCCAGCATACAACTCGGCTACCGTCTCGCGGCGACGCACTTCAAACGCTTGATCACCGTCCACCAGCACCTCGGCGGTACGGCCGCGGGTGTTGTAGTTGGAACTCATGACAAACCCGTAGGCACCGGCCGAATGCACGGCCAGCAGATCGCCTTCTTCCAGGGCCAGCTGACGATCCTTGGCCAGGAAGTCGCCGGTCTCGCAGATTGGGCCGACGATGTCGTAGGCGCGCGCTTCGCTGTCGCGAGGCGTCACGGCGGTGACATTCATCCAGGCCTGGTACAGCGCCGGGCGGATCAGGTCGTTCATCGCTGCATCGACGATGGCGAAATCCTTGTGCTCGGTGTGCTTGAGGTACTCGACCTGGGTCAGCAGCACGCCGGCGTTGGCGACGATGTAGCGGCCCGGCTCGAACATCAGCGTCAGGTCACGGCCTTCGATGCGCTCGCGCACCGCCTGGATATAGTCGGCAATCAGCGGCGGCTCTTCATCGCGATAACGCACGCCCACGCCACCACCGAGGTCGATGTGGTGCAGGTAGATGCCGCATTCACCCAGACGGTCGATCAACGCCAGCAGGCGGTCGAGCGCATCCAGGAACGGCGGCAGCGTGGTCAGTTGCGAGCCGATATGGCAGTCGACACCCAGCACTTCCAGGTTCGGCAGTTGCGCGGCGCGGATGTACACGTCCTCGGCGTCGGCAATGGCGATGCCGAACTTGTTCTCTTTGAGACCGGTGGAAATGTACGGGTGGGTGCCGGCATCGACGTCCGGGTTGACGCGCAGGGAGATCGGCGCGCGAACGCCCATCTCGGCGGCCACGACCTGCAGGCGCTCCAGCTCGTCGGTGGATTCGATGTTGAAGCAATGCACGCCAACTTCCAGGGCGCGACGCATGTCTTCGCGGGTCTTGCCGACGCCTGAGAACACGATCTTGTCAGCCTTGCCGCCAGCGGCCAGTACACGTTCCAGCTCGCCACGCGACACGATGTCGAAACCAGCGCCGAGACGGGCCAGGACATTCAGTACGCCGAGGTTGGAGTTGGCCTTGACCGCGTAGCACACCAGGTGCGGCACGCCATCGAGGGCGTCGGTGAACGAGCGGTACTGGGCTTCGATATGCGCACGGGAATACACATAGGTCGGGGTGCCAAAGCGCTGGGCAATCGCGGACAACGCCACGCCTTCCGCGAACAGCTCGCCGTCCCGGTAGTTAAAAGCGTCCATGGGATTCCCTTATTCGTAGGTGTCGTGCTTATGCGCTTTGGAAGGCTTTTGCGACGATTGCGCCTGTTCATTCGGGTCTTTGCTGTCATCGGGCAGGTACAGCGGGCCTTTTTGACCACAGGCACTAACGAGGCAAGCGACCGCGACGAGCGCAGCAAGGGAAGAGATCAGGCGCTTCATGGCGAAATCCTTGAATATGCATTAATTGCGCCCGAGTATACCGACCACCCGCCAGCTTGCCTATGCGCTGGAATACCCGTCCGGCGGGGGTTTGCCGACACAGCCGAGAAGCGGACTACGCTGCTTGAGGATTTTTCACACCGTCAATCGTGTTGAAATCGGTATCCTTTGCAATCGGCGAGGCTCGCCCGTATCGTGCGGCGCTTGAGCAAAACCAGACACTTTTGAGGTTGCCACAATGAGTTTGACCGAAGCCCGTTTTCACGACCTGGTGGATTCGACCCAGCAGGCGCTGGAAGATATTTTCGACGACAGCGGCCTGGACGTGGACCTGGAAAACTCGGCCGGCGTGCTGACCGTCAAGTTCGACAGTGGCCAACAACTGATCTTCAGCCGCCAGGAGCCGCTGCGTCAGCTGTGGCTGGCGGCGCGCTCCGGTGGTGTGCACTTCGACTACGACGAAGAAAGCGGCAAATGGCAGTGCGACAAGAGTGAAGAACTGCTGAGTGAAATGCTTGCGCGCCTGGTCAGTGAATACACTGGCGCCGACCTGGATTTCGACGAGATCTGATGGTGACCCAGCCTGCACCTGTCCGCCCGCCGAAGCCGCTGTTCAGTAATGTCAGCCCGGCGGTGCCGTCACCTTGTATCAGTTTGTGTCGCCTGGACGAGCAAAAAGTCTGCCTCGGCTGCTTTCGCCACGTGGAAGATATCCGTGAATGGCGCTCTGCCGACGATGCGCGGCGCCGCGTGATCTGCGCCGAGGCCGAGCAGCGCAGGGCGCGCGCCTGAGGTCGTCTTGTTTATTTGTGACGCTGTGGTAGTGTCCGGATACGCCTCAACTCATCGAGGCCCGTGAGAACCCCGCCTTTTCCTGGCGGGGTTTTGCTTTTTTGTGCAGAAAAAAGGAGTCTGCCTGAATCATGACCACCGCACCGTCCATCATCCTCACCCGTCTTGACGTGCAGCGTCTGGAGCAACTGATCGACCGCCTGGGCGACGAATCTCCCGGCGTCGAAGCGTTGCAAGCCGAACTCGACCGCGCCGAAGACGTGGTTGGCCACGATGAAGTGCCTGCGGGTGTCGTGACCATGAACTCCAGCGTGCATTGCCGTGAGCAAAGCAGTGGCAAGGACTACCACCTGACGCTGGTCTACCCGAAAGACGCCAATGCGGACGAAGGCAAGATCTCGATCCTGGCGCCCGTGGGCAGCGCCTTGCTCGGTTTGCAGGTTGGCCAGCACATCGATTGGCCCGCACCGGGCGGCAAGACCCTCAAGCTGGAGTTGCTCAGTGTTGAAGGCCAGCCTAAAGACGGCGGCGCCTTCCCCCTTTAAATTTCGCTCAATGCCATATTGAGCGACAGCTCCAGCTCGGCCTTGTAACGCAGGTACAGGTTGCTCGGGCTTTGCACATCGCCGAGCAGGCCGGACAAGTCCAGATCGGTGATGTAGCAGCGGTAACGCTCGGTCTCCTGGCGTTGCCCGACGATTTCCTGGGCGACCACTGCAAACAGTTGGTCGCCGAACTCCAGTTCGGAAAACTCCCGCTGATTGCAGTACAAGGTAATGCCCACCTGGCCCGGTGCGGCCTTGCCGATAATCGCCTGCACGTCGTAAAACGGTTTGTTCGCCGGGTTCAGCGGTGCGGGTCGAGGTTCGATGCCGCGCGCGCGACCGCTGCCTGACGGCAATAGCTGGTAATACAGGACCTGCACCGCGCCCAGCGGTTCTTGCGGGTCCAGCGGCGACAGCGCGTCCCGGCGATAAATGATCGACTGCAAGAAACGCTGCAACGGCGCCAACAGACTCTGTTCATCGTGAAACGGCAGGCGCTGCTGCCAGAGCGCGTTGAATTCATCCAGCACATACAACTCGGCGAAGCCTTCGTTGACCCGGTAGAACACCTGCACGCAATCGGCCATGCCCATCGGCAGCAGCAACGCCAGGTCGTGGTCTTCCAGGGCCATGGCGTCCAGGTGCAACGGGCTGTAGCTGGCCAATTCTTCGCTGAGATAGGCGATCAGCGCCTCTTGGGTCGGCAGGGATACGTGGTTGGCCTGGCCCGGCATCAACTCCATGACGTGATAGTGCTGCTGCACCTGGAGCAAATAGCGGTGATTGCCCTGGCCGAGCAGCAGGTTCTGCGCGGTGTCGAAGATTTCTTCCACGCGCTGGGCAATGAATTGCGCACGGTTGTGACAGAAACAGCGCACCCGCAGGCGTGGCAGGTGGTCCGACGGCAACTGGTTGAGGTAATCGCGCAGGCAGTCGAGCAGCGCGTGGGGGCCGTCGTAGCGGCTGACCATCACCTCGTTCCAGCTATTGAGCGTGACCTGGTCCAGGGTCAGCACCAGGTTGTCGCGTACACCGGCGTAACTCAGGGAGTCGGTGCGCTCGGTGGTCATCAGGATATTCAGGTCGCGGTGATGCTTGAGCGGGTCGACGCCAACGTTGATCAGCAGCAACACTTCCTCCGGCACGGCCGAGCGCAGCAGGCGCTCTTCATCCACGCTGGCCAGGGGCAGGGCGATGGTTTGTTGCAGGCTGCCCAGCAAGTTGAACAGCTCGAATTCGGTCATGTCGCTGGTGCCGGGATGCAGCGCCAGGCGCGTGCTGCTGTCGATCACGCCGTTGCGATGGCACCAGGTCAGCATCTCCAGCAAGTCGCGGCTGCGTTTGATCGGCGCGAAGTGTTCCCATTCCAGCGCTGTAAGGTTGCCGTTGTACAGGCCCCAGTGGTGCTGGCCCGGCTCCTTGCGATTGGGCGATTGCACCAGGGTCAGGGTGTCTTCGGCCAGGTCCGGGGCGATGCCAGGGTTGATGAACTCGACTTTGCCGGCTTTGCGTTCAAAGGCGGCGTACAGGCGCCGGCCCAGCACATTGAGGTCGCGTTTGTTGATCAGGCTGACGGTCTGTTCGGTGCGGGCGAATTGGGTCAGGAAGCGGTAACTGTAGTTGAGCTCGCTCACCAAGGCCCGGCGCTCGGAAGCGACCTGGCGCACTTTCCATTGGCTACGGCTGTCGAGCAATGCCAATTGGCGCTGGTCCCAGCCCCATTCATGGGCCAGGCGCTCCAGCAGTAGGCGCTGCCAGCTGGTGGTACGCTGGCCGGCGCTGAGCTTGCGGTTGACCTTCAGGTACAGCGCGCGCCGTACCAGTTCCAGGCGCTCGGGCTCGTTGCGGGCCTTGAGGTATTCCTCGATGCGGCGGTACACCACGATGTACGGGTCCAGCTCATCCAGATCCATCTGGTTGGCGAACACCGCGCGCTTGAAGCGCAGGCTCAAGCAATGCACGTTCGGGTGTTCGCTGGCGTAGACCTCGGTCAGCAGCAGCTTGAGCACGGATTTGTAGGGCGACTCGATGCCCTTGAACAGTTGCCACAGCCCGGCGCCAATGAATTCGCCGGGGGGAATGCGCGCCAGGTGGCCCAGGTCGAGGGTTTCGTCGGCGCGGATAAACCGCTTGGAAATCAGTGTATGGGTGAACTCGGCATAACGGGTTTCTTCATACACCGGCACCAGCCACCAGATCGGCGTGCGCCCGGCCAGCCAGATGGCGGTGCGGTAGAACTCATCCAGCAACAGGTAATGCTGGGTGGTGCCGCAGTCATCGGAGCTCAGTTGCGTATCGCGCTCTCCGAGCACAAAGCGTGTCGGCTCGATCAGAAAGAAGTGCGCCTCGGCGCCCATGGTCAGAGCCCAGGCTTCCAGCAACTGGCACTTTTTGCGCAGCTCGGCCAGCTCGGTCTCACTCAGGTCTGGGGCGTGACACACCCACACATCCATATCGCTCTGGTCGGCCTGGGCCAGGGTGCCCAGGCTGCCCATCAGGAACAGCCCGTGAATCGGTCGCGGCGGGTTGCCGTGGCGCGCTTTGTAGGAGAACGAGCGCGTCAGGCGTTGGGCTTCGGTGAGGGCTTGGGCGTCCGGTTCGTAATTCGACAGGCCTGCTGGCGTACTGCCCGACACATAGCCCGGCAGCAATGGATGGTTGACGTGAAAAAACAGCGGCAACAGGTTCAGCACACTTTGCTGGCGCGGCGTCAGTCCCTCGATGGCCCGGGCCATGCGGCCTTCATTGAGGGCCATGAACCGCGCGCGCAACTGGGCCAGCACCTTGCGGTCGATGCCTTCGTCCAGGTCGGGGCGGATTTCATGGGTGCGGGTCATGTCGAACTCGGTGGCTCGCAGGGCCCGACGTGGGCGGCCGTGTAGGAGTTTACAGCCAGTAGCGTAGGAGGTTTAGAGGGAAATGGTTTTTGACGTCAGAATTTTTGCACTTGAACAGCAATGCCCTCGGAGTCCGCGAAGGGCGGACTCCATGGGCGGTATCCGGTATCAGGCGGCTTCTTTGGTCGTGGCAGTGGTCAAGATAGTCAGCAGGGTCTGGGCCTGCTCTGCGGCGTCCCGGCCAAGGCTGGTCAGGTAGCCCCCGTCCGGCTGGTCGATAAGCCCTTTCGCGTGGAGGCGTTTGGCGGCGGCGATGGCAGTAGGCGCGGCGGTCTGGTGGACTTTCAGACCTTCTTTGGTGCTGTCCAAGGGGAAGAGTACAAGGATTTCCAGTTCGGCAACCAACTCAGGGGTATACGACATAAGGACTCCAGACTTTCTAAGAATTTATTAGAGGCTAGCAGGCCATAAGGTGAACGCACTTTGCCGAACTGTCCAGTGTGTTGCCGCGTGTTGGATTTATTGCTTTTCGGGCGGCAATTCCGGCAGGGCGCGCAGTGCAGTTTCATACCATTCGGTATTGAAGGCGCGGTCCTCTTCCAGCAGCGCGTCGATCTCGACTGCGAGCACGTGGGCCATCAGTTGCAGGATCTCTTCACGCTCGTAGCCGACCAGGGTCAGCTTGTTGAACGTGGCCTTGGCGGCCGGTGGGTTTTCGCTCTCGATCTGGTTCTCGATCGCTTCGATCAGGGTGGTTTCGGCGAATTCTTCTTCGTCGTTGTCGATATCGGTCGGCTCGCTCATGGCAGGCTCCTCAAGGAAAGGGCGCCAGTCTACCCCCATTCAGGCAGGTGATGCTGCTGGTCAGGGCGGGCGTCGGGATCTATAACAGTTGCAGCCAACCCCATTCCCGGCCTGGAGGCACCTGCAATGCTCAAGCTCTACGGATTTTCGGTCAGCAACTACTACAACATGGTCAAGCTGGCGCTGCTGGAGAAAGGGCTGCCTTTCGAAGAGGTGCCTTTTTACGCGGGCCAAACCCCGGAGGCCCTGGCGGTGAGCCCGCGAGGCAAGGTGCCGGTGCTGGGCGTGAAACAGGGTTTCATCAACGAAACCAGCGTGATCCTTGAATACATCGAACACACCCAGGAAGGGCCCGCGCTGCTTCCGGCCGAGCCTTTCCAGCGTGCGCAGGTGCTGGCGCTGTGCCGGGAAATCGAGCTGTACATCGAGTTGCCTGCCCGCGCGTGTTTTGCCGAGGCGTTTTTTGGCATGCCGGTGCCGGAGGCGATCAAGGAGAAGTCCAAGGCCGAATTGTTGTTGGGTTTTGGTTCATTGGGCAGGCACGGCAAGTTTGCGCCTTATGTCGCTGGGGAGAGCTTCACAATTGCCGATTTGTATTTCATGTACAGCGTGAACCTCGCCTGCGCGGTGGGCGAGAAGCTGTTTGGGCTGGATTGGCTGGCTGAGATGCCAAAGGCCAAGGCGTTGCTGGACAAGCTGCATGCCATGCCCAATGCCCAGAAGGTGGCAGCGGACAGGGAGGCGGCGATGCCAGCGTTTATGGCGATGATTGCAGCAAAAAAATAATCACGACGAGCGCAGCTCAAAATGTGGGAGCGGGCTTGCTCGCGAAAGCGGTGGATCAGTCAGTACATTAGGTGACTGACACTCCGCTTTCGCGAGCAAGCCCGCTCCCACAGGGTTGACCGCGTTGCAGCAGAAAACGCGGTCTAGCGGCTGGCGAGGAGGTCCTGGCCACGTACGACGGCGGCCTTCACCTGCGCCGGCGCAGTCCCGCCCACGTGGTTACGGGCATTCACCGAGCCTTCCAGGGTCAGCACGGCAAACACGTCCTGCTCGATCTGGTCGCTGAACTGACGCAGTTCTTCCAGGCTCATTTCCGCCAGGTCCTTGCCGGTGTCCACGCCGTACTTCACGGCATGGCCGACGATTTCGTGGCAGTCACGGAACGGCAGGCCACGGCGCACCAGGTAGTCCGCCAGATCAGTCGCGGTAGAGAACCCACGCAGCGCCGCTTCACGCATGATCGCGTGCTTGGGTTTGATCGCCGGGATCATGTCGGCAAACGCGCGCAAGGAGTCGCGCAGGGTGTCGGCGGCGTCGAACAACGGCTCTTTGTCTTCCTGGTTGTCCTTGTTGTAGGCCAGGGGTTGGCCTTTCATCAGGGTCAGCAGGCCCATCAAGGCGCCGAACACGCGGCCGCTCTTGCCGCGCACCAGTTCGGGCACGTCGGGGTTTTTCTTTTGCGGCATGATCGAGCTGCCGGTGCAGAAACGGTCCGGCAGGTCGATGAACTGGAATTGCGCGCTGGTCCACAGCACCAGCTCCTCGGAGAAGCGCGACAGGTGCATCATCGCGATGCTCGCGGCCGCGCAGAATTCGATGGCGAAATCACGGTCCGACACGCCATCCAGGGAGTTGCCGCCCACGGCGTCGAAGCCCAGCAATTGCGCGGTGTACTCGCGGTCGATCGGGTAGGTGGTGCCGGCCAGCGCTGCGCTGCCCAGAGGCATGCGGTTGGCGCGCTTGCGGCAGTCCACCAGGCGCTCGTAGTCGCGGCTGAGCATTTCGAACCAGGCCAGCAGGTGGTGGCCGAAGGTCACAGGCTGTGCGGTCTGCAGGTGAGTGAAGCCCGGCATGATGGTGTCCGACTCGCGTTCGGCTTGCTCAAGCAGGCCTTTTTGCAGGCGGGTGATCTCGGACAGGATCAGGTCGATTTCGTCACGCAGCCACAGGCGGATATCAGTGGCCACCTGGTCGTTACGGCTACGGCCGGTGTGCAGCTTCTTGCCGGTCACACCGATGCGGTCGGTGAGGCGGGCCTCGATGTTCATGTGCACGTCTTCCAGATCGACGCGCCAGTCGAACGTGCCGGCTTCGATCTCGCCACGGATGGTGGTCAGGCCGTCGATGATGCTGTCGCGCTCGGCGTCGGTCAGCACGCCGACCTTGGCCAGCATCGTCGCGTGGGCGATGGAGCCCATGATGTCGTGGCGGTACAGGCGCTGGTCGAAGGTGACGGAGGCGGTGAAGCGGGCGACGAAGGCGTCGACGGGTTCACTGAAGCGGCCGCCCCAGGACTGGTTGGTCTTGTCGGTGCTCATGGATTCGCTCGTGATCTGCTTAATAAAGAGGCATGGAAGTGTGCCGGCGATAATAACAGGGTTGCCCGTGGACGCGGTGCTGCGGGTCGTCGGCATTTTTATTTGTGCAAACGATGGCTAAGTGCCTTGCCGCCGGACGCGTCCAGGACGAGACTGGGTACAGGGGTTTATTGAAACGATATTTGACGATTGAGCAATGTCGTCTCAGTGAGCGTCTACAGTTGGACTGATAGTGTGTGAATGCACCAAAGTCGGGTGATGCGGTCAGAGCCCAGACTATCCATTTAAAAAGGGGGGTATTCGGATTGTGTATCAGCAAACCCTACGACGATGCCCGAAGGCAGCAGGTCTTGGGCGCTATAGAACAGGTCCGGGTAAATATGGGTGCCACTCTCAGGGCACTTTTTGCCGCTCGCGCTAGTCTTAGCGTGGATCGCTGTGACGCAAGTCACCGCACCTGTCTACGCTATCCTTGTGCGAGACTCACGCAGGAATCCAGCGCAATATGAATGTCCTGATCGTTGATGACGAACCCCAAGCCCGCGAGCGACTGAGCCGTTTGGTCAGTGATCTCGAGGGTTACGCAGTACTCGAACCGAGCGCCACCACGGGCGAAGAGGCCTTGACGCTGATCGACAGCCTCAAGCCGGATGTGGTGTTGCTCGATATCCGTATGCCAGGCCTCGATGGCCTGCAAGTTGCCGCCCGACTGAGCGAGCGAGAGTCGCCACCCGCCGTGGTGTTTTGCGCAACAGACGATGAGTTTTCCGCGCAGACGCTGGAAGCCAGCGGTGTCAGCTTCCTCACCAAGCCGGTGGCTGGCGAAGCATTGCTCAAGGCCCTGAAAAAGGCCGAGCGCCCAACCCGCGTCCAACTCGCCGCCCTGACTCAGCCAGCAGCCCAGAGTGGCAACGGGCCGCGCAGTCATATCAGCGCACGCACCCGCAAAGGTATCGAGCTGATCCCCTTGGGCGAGGTGGTCTATTTTATCGCTGATCACAAGTACGTGACCCTGCGCCACCAAGGCGGCGAGGTGCTGCTCGATGAGCCCCTCAAGGCGCTTGAGGATGAGTTCGGCGACCGCTTTGTGCGTATCCACCGCAATGCGCTGGTGGCCCGCGAGCGGATTGAACGCCTGCAACGCACACCCCTTGGGCACTTTCAGCTGTTTTTGAAAGGCCTTAATGGCGACGCGTTGATCGTCAGCCGACGGCATGTGGCCGGTGTGCGCAAGATGATGCAGCAGCTTTAGCCCGAGGGCTGTGGCGAGGCCTGCAATTCATATCCCGGTGCGACGCGGCCAGGGAGGCCCCGCACTTGCTGATTCAAATCAAAGCGTATTTGCCTGAGCTGTTATTATCTGCCGTATCTATTCAGTACGGATTGATCCATGTCCTCTCGCGAAATCCGCATCGCCACCCGTAAAAGCGCCCTGGCCTTGTGGCAGGCCGAATACGTCAAAGCACGCCTGGAACAGGCCCACCCTGGCCTGACCGTGTCCCTGGTGCCCATGGTCAGTCGCGGCGACAAGCTGCTCGACTCGCCACTGTCGAAGATCGGCGGCAAGGGTTTGTTCGTCAAGGAACTGGAAACCGCGCTGCTGGAAAACGAAGCCGACATCGCCGTGCATTCGATGAAAGACGTGCCCATGGACTTCCCCGAAGGCCTGGGTCTGTTTTGCATCTGCGAGCGCGAAGACCCGCGTGATGCCTTTGTTTCCAACACCTACGCGTCCCTGGACGAATTGCCTTTGGGCAGCATTGTCGGCACGTCCAGCCTGCGTCGCCAGGCGCAACTGCTGACCCGTCGTCCGGACTTGCAGATCCGCTTCCTGCGCGGCAACGTCAACACTCGCCTGGCCAAGCTGGATGCCGGTGAATATGACGCGATCATCCTCGCCGCGGCCGGCCTGATTCGCCTGGGCTTCGAAGACCGCATCACCTCGGCCATCAGCGTCGAGGACAGCCTGCCAGCCGGCGGCCAGGGCGCGGTTGGCATTGAATGCCGCACCGCCGACAGTGAAATCCACGCCCTGCTCAAACCTCTTGATCACCACGATACTGAAGTCCGCGTCACGGCCGAGCGTGCCCTGAACAAGCACCTCAACGGTGGTTGCCAGGTGCCGATCGCCTGCTACGCCGTGCTCGAAGGTGAAAACCTGTGGCTGCGTGGCCTGGTGGGCGACCCGGAAGGCGGCACGCTGCTGACCGCCGAGGTGCGAGGCCCGCAGCGTGACGCCACGGCCCTGGGTATCCAGGTAGCCGAAGAGCTGCTGGACAAAGGCGCTGGTGCCATCCTGCAAAAAGTCTACGGCGAGGCCGGTCCGCAGTGACCGAATGGCGCGTGCTGCTGACGCGGCCTGCCGAGGAGTCGATGGCCCTGGCGGCCGCGTTGTCCGGCGCGGGCATTTTCAGCAGCAGCCTGCCTTTGCTGGACATTGAGCCGCTCCCCGTAACACCTGAACAGCAAGCCGTCTTCCATGACCTGGGGCGTTACTGTGCGGTGATCGTCGTCAGCAAGCCTGCGGCACGCCTTGCCGTGGCGCAGCTGGATCGCGCATGGCCGCAGCTGACGTGGTTCAGTGTCGGCGCCGCCACGGCGCAGGTATTGGCCGATCAGGGCCTGAATGTTAAGTATCCGCCTACTGGCGACGACAGCGAGGCTTTGCTTCAATTGCCCGCGTTGCGCGAGGCTATCGCCCGCCCGGATGCCCAGGTGTTGATCCTGCGCGGTGAGGGCGGTCGCGAGCTGCTGGCGGAGCGTTTGCGTGAACAAGGTGCTAGTGTCGACTACTTGGAGTTGTATCGCCGTTTCCTGCCGGCCTATGAGGCCGGTGCACTGATGCAACGCATCCAGTTGGAACGCTTGAACGGCCTGGTGGTCAGCAGTGGGCAGGGTTTTTTACACCTGCAAGCCCTGGCCGGAGCCGATTGGCCCCAGGTGGCACAGCTGCCGTTGTTCGTGCCAAGCCCGCGAGTCCTTGAGATGGCGCGGGCCGCTGGCGCAGAAAAAGTTGTGGATTGTCGCGGTGCGAGTGCCGCGGCTTTGTTAGTGGCGATACGGAGCTATCCCGTTCCCACTCTCTGAAACGCAAAGGACGGATACGTGAGCGAAACAGCCTTGCCTAAAGATGAAACCCAACCCGCACTTGATGCGCCGGTTGAGTCACCGGTCACCGCGCCGCGCCGTGGCAATGGCCTGGCAATTGTCGCCCTGCTGCTCGGCGCTGCGGGTGTTGCCGCCGGCGGTTGGGGGATCTGGCAGGTCCGCGCGTTGCAAGCCAGCAGCCAGCAGCAGTTGGGCCAGGTGCAGACTCTCGATGATCAATCCCAGTCCCTCAAGCAAAGCCAGCAACAACTGGCGGCGCGGCTGGCGCAGTTGCCGGCTGCGGATGAGCTGGAGGAGCGCCGTCGCCTGGTAACCCAATTGCAGGGTGATCAGCAGCGCTTGAGCCAACGCCTGGAAACCGTGTTGGGATCCAGCCGCAAAGACTGGCGCCTGGCCGAGGCGGAGCACTTGATTCGGCTGGCGAGCCTGCGCCTTTCTGCCCTGCAGGATATCAACAGCGCCCAGGCATTGGTCCAGGGTGCCGATGAGATTCTTCGCGAGCAAAGTGATCCGGGTTCCTACGCCGCGCGTGAACAATTGGCCAAGAGCCTTGCCGCGCTGCGCAGCACCGAGCAGCCCGACCGCACCGGGTTGTACCTGCAATTGGCGGCCTTGCGTGATCAGGTCGTGCAGCTGGCGGCTATCGCCCCCGAGTATCAGCTCACCGAGCCGGCTTCCGGCGGGCGTCCGACCACCGATACGGAAAGCCGTTGGAGCCAATGGTGGGAGCAGATTTCCCGCTACTTCCGCATCGACTTCAACCCGGATGACAACATCCGTCCATTACTGGCCGGCCAAGGTTTGAACCAAGTGCGCCTGGCCCTGAGCCTGGCGCTGGAGCAGGCACAATGGGCAGCGCTCAACGGTGAGTCGGCGGTCTACAGCCGCTCGTTGGGCGAGGCGCGCAGCGTGTTGCAGGACAACTTCAACCAGGACAACCCGCAGAGCAAGGCCATGCTGGCGCGTATCGCCGAGCTTGAGCCCAAGGCGGTGTCGGTGGTGACGCCGGACCTGGCCGCCAGCCTCGCTGCCGTGCAGGCGTACCTTGAGCGTCGTCACTTGTCTGCCGACGAAGCCAAGGCGGCGGCCACGCCGGCGAAGCAGGAGTAGAGCCGATGAAACGCTTCTATGTGATCCTGGTGCTGGCGATTGCAATCGCGCTGGCACTGGCTGTGGGCATTTCGAAACACACCGGCTACGTGCTGGTTACCTACCCTCACGTGCTGCATTACGAGTCGAGCCTGTGGGCGACTCTGGTGGCGGTGTTTGCCATCGGCCTGGCGATCTACTTGATCCGCGTGCTGCTGAGCCTGGTCACCACCTCTGGTGGCGTGGTCAACCCGTGGTCGCGGCGTAACCGCAGCCGGCGTGTGCAAGTTGCAATTGAGCAAGGTCAGATGGACCTCGCCGAGGGCCGCTGGGCCAGTGCCGAGCGTCACCTGCATCGTGCCGCCGAAGCCGAGCGTCAGCCACTGCTGTATTACCTCGGTGCAGCCCGTGCGGCAAATGAGCAGGGGCGTTACGAAGAGTCCGATGGGTTGCTGGAGCGCGCCCTGGAGCGTCAGCCCCAGGCTGAGCTGGCGGTTGCCCTGAGTCATGCGCAACTGCAACTGGACCGTGGCGATACCGACGGCGCACTGACCACCTTGCAGGCCATGCACGAACGTCACCCCCACAACGCCCAGGTCTTGCGTCAATTACAGCGCCTGCATCAGCAGCGGGGTGATTGGTCGTCGGTGATCCGCCTGCTGCCGGAACTGCGTAAGGATAAAGTCTTGCCCCCCAGTGAATTGGCCGAGCTTGAGCGTCGCGCGTGGGGTGAGAACCTGAGCCTCGCAGCCCAGCGTGAAGAGCAGGGCGAGGCCGGCTTGCAGTCCCTTGAGCGAGCCTGGCAGCAACTCACTTCCGCCCAGCGCCAAGAGCCGCAACTGGTCCTGGCTTATGCCGAGCAACTGCGCCAGTTGGGTGCCGACACCAAGGCTGAAGAAGTGCTGCGCGGCGCGATCAAGCGCGGCTACGATAGCCATCTGATCCGGCTCTACGGCTTGCTGCGGGGCGGTGACCCGGCCAAGCAATTGAAGTTTGCCGAAGGTTGGCTCAAGGATCATCCAGGTGATGCCAGTCTGCTACTGACGCTGGGCCGTCTGTGTCTGCAAAACAGCCTATGGGGCAAGGCAAGGGATTACCTGGAGAGCAGTCTTCAGGTACAGCGCAACCCTGAGGCGTGTGCCGAGCTGGCGCGCTTGTTGGCCCAACTGGGTGACACCGAGCGCAGTAACCAGCTGTTCCAGGAGGGGTTGGGGTTGCTGGATAACCGTTTGCTGGCGTCACCGTTGCCTGTCCCGGCCCGGGTTTGACGCAGGGGGTTGGCCCAGGCGTCACTGACGGCCAACCCTTGATGACCCATGACTGGAGAAGGGTTAGCGCGTTTGTGGGCAAAGTCCGACGCTCTGCGGAGCAATGTCTTCCATATTCTGGCGGGAAGTCCTTACCCTCTCGCGGAATCGTCTGCTCCGGCACGTATTGAAAGGGGTCAGGCCTTTACTCTACCGTAGCGACCTATCTTTCGCGATGCGGATAAAGCATGTCTTTGGCCCCTTCACGCTCCCTGTTTTTCCTCGCGTTCCTGGCAGGTGCGCTGACATTGGGCGCGTCCTTTTACCTCGAGTTCGGCGTCTCGTTGCGCCCTTGCTTCCTATGCCAGGTGCAACGAATATTTCTGGCTGCTTTCGCATTGATCAATCTGGTCGCCACCCTCCATAACCCCAAGCGCTCTGGGAGCTACCTCTACGGGCTCGCAAGCATGGGCTTTGCGCTGCTCGGCGCCATTGCTGCCGTGCGTCAAGTCCTGCTACAAAACGCCGCACCGGACCAGGCGGCCACTTGTTGGCCCAGCCTGCACTACATGATCGAAACCCTGTCGTTCTGGCAGGCCTTGCAATTGATCTTCAAAGGCACTGTCGACTGTGTGGAGATCAACTGGACGCTATTCGATTTGAGTCTTCCCGAGTGGAGCCTGTTGTTCTTCGTCGGGATGTTGAGCCTGGGGGTCATCCAATTTTCACGGCTGTTTTTAAGCCATGGTCTGCGCCCGACGAGGCACTGAACGCCAGTCACAGTTTGTAGGGCGGGATTAAACACTTGTATGAACTTTCTCTCCTGCGTACCTTGAAGCCACAGTCATGCGGGCATAATCTGGCCCGCACGTGTCATTGAAACCGTTTGTCAGATGCGGCCTTGTCCGGCTGCCGCTTTATCCTTGAAGTGTTGCGCGGGCACCAGGCAGCAGCGCCCCTATAGGGAAGAGAGATCATCATGCTGGAAAGTTGTCAGAATGCTCAGGAACGCTGGGGTGGTGTGCACAAGCTGATCGACAGCTGGCTGAAGGCACGTCACGAACTGGTTCGGGCCTTTGATGCGCTCGGCGCCAAGCCCGAGGCACTGGCGCAGAACCGTGAACCGTTGCAGGACTTCTGCGGTGTGTTGGTGGACTACGTGTCAGCCGGCCATTTCGGCGTCTACGAGCAACTGACCAAGGAGGCGGAAGCCTTCGACGATCAGCGTGGCCTGGATTTGGCTGAGACCCTTTACCCGCGCATCGATGTCATCACCGAAAAGCTGCTTGAGTTCACCGACCTGTGTGATGCCGGTAATTGCGTGGCAGATAAATTCAAAGAATTGGGCGCATTGCTGCACGAACGATTCGAGCTGGAAGACTGCTTGATCGAAGTGCTACACAACGCTCACAAGGAAGAGTCTGCTACCCAGGCTTGATCCTCGATAGCGATATACAAAAAACGGTGCGCATGACGCACCGTTTTTTATTGTCTCAAGGGCGTGTGCCGAGCAATTCGATCTCGAACACCAGTGGCGTATAAGGCGCAATCAATTCGCCGGCGCCATCGGCGCCATAGGCCTGGGCCGATGGAATCACCAGGCGCCATTTTGCTCCCACCGGCATCTGTTGCAAGGCGCTGCTCCAGCCGCTGATCACACTGTTCAGACGAAACCATTGTGGTTGTGTGCTCTGGTCGAACACCGTCCCATCGGGTAGCCGCCCCACGTATTTCACTTGGACCTGGTCGCTGGCTTTGGGTTTTTCACCGGTGCCGGGAGTGAGTTCGGTGAGCAGGATTCCATCCGCCAATTCGCGCACGCCTTTTACCGCTTTTTCCTTGCTCAGGAATTGTTGTTCGGCCGCGAGGGCTTTTTCGCTTTGAGGGGCCTGCGCGTCGACGTCGTTTTGTGCTTCGTGCAGGGCGAGAATCTGTTCGATGCGGGCGTTGTCCAGCGCCAAGGGTTTGCCTTGATACGCTTGCTTGAGACCATCGATCAGCGCCTGGATCTGCAGGTCGGGAACCTCCTGGCGCAGGCGTTCGCCGAGGCTGGCGCCCAGGCTGTAGGCGAGGTCATGCTGATTCTGGTCAACGGTTTTCGCCGACGATTGATCGCTCGCATTGGCCACCGAAATTGCCAAGCCCAGCACAAGAAAAAGGTAACGCGACATGGGCATTCTCCCGCCGAAAGTGCGACGGATTATGCCAGTGTGAAAGGGTAAAAAGTGCCGCGTATTTTCGTTATATCGATAAGAATTTTCACACGGTGCAACGCAAGGCAAACGATACTGTCAACATGCCCTAGCGGCGGTAAGAGCAGAGGGCTAGTATGAGCCGCACCCACGTCAGCCAGGAGGTAAACCATGTCGGCCAAACAGAAGCCTGTTAATACCCCGTTGCATTTACTCCAACAACTTTCGGGCAGCTTGCTCGAACATCTGGAAAGCGCTTGTTCCCAAGCTCTGGCCGATGCAGAAAAACTGCTCGCCAAGCTGGAAAAACAACGCGGTAAAGCGCAAGAGAAGCTGCACAAATCTCGCACCAAACTGCAAGACGCCGCCACTGCCGGCAAGGCCAAGGCACAAGCCAAAGCCAAAGACGCTGTCAAAGAACTTGAGGACCTGCTGGACGCCCTCAAGGATCGCCAAGCTGAAACCCGCGCCTACATTTCCCAACTGAAAAAAGATGCCCAGGAAAGCCTGAAGCTGGCCCAGGGCGTTGGTCGTGTGAAAGAAGCTGTGGCTAAAGTGCTGGGTGCTCGTACACCTGCTAAAGCGGTTGCCAAGCCAGCTGCCAAAACTGCTGCTGCGAAACCAGCTGCCAAGCCAGCTGCTAAAACCGCTGCTGCAAAACCAGCTGCCAAGCCAGCTGCCAAAACTGCTGCTGCAAAACCAGCCGCCAAGCCAGCTGCCAAAACTGCTGCTGCAAAACCAGCCGCTAAGCCAGCTGCCAAAACTGCTGCTGCGAAACCGGCCGCCAAGCCAGCTGCTAAACCTGCTGCTGCTAAACCTGCTGCTGCAAAACCAGCCGCCAAGCCAGTTGCTAAAACGGCTGCTGCTAAGCCAGCCGCGAAGCCAGCAGCCAAACCTGCTGCTGCTAAGCCAGCCGCGAAGCCAGCAGCCAAACCTGCTGCTGCGAAACCAGCTGCCAAGCCAATTGCTAAAACTGCCGCTGCGAAACCAGCCGCGAAGCCAGCTGCCAAACCCGCCGCTGCAAAACCAGCTGCCGCAAAACCAGCACCGGCCAAGCCAGCAACGCCTGCTGCTACCCTGGTAGCGTCCACTGCTCCAACTGCACCGGCCAGCAGCACGTCTGCCCCGGTAGCGCCAAGCACCACTCCAACCAGCGCTTCCTAAGTGTTGGTGACCACGACGCGCAGCTGTTGCAGCGCGTCGTGGTCAAGGTTGGCGGCATCCTCAGCCGCCAGTCCTTCCAGCCATCGTTGCTGACCCATCGCATCACCCATCTGCCACAGTTGCGCCAACGCTTCCAGGCGCGCCAGCAACTGCTGTTCGGCGTCCAGCTCCAGGGCTTTGACTCGCTCGCGTAACTCTGCCAAATCCTCATCCTGCTGCGCCATGGCGCGCCATTGAGTGCGCAGGTGTCTTAGCGGCTCGATCACGGCTGTCTGCCAAGGCCTGGCGACCTGTTTCAGCGCCCGTATGCGCTCGACGGTCACTGTCACGGCACGCTGCTCCAACCACGCGCCACACAACAACAGGCACACGTCTGCACCTTGCGCCTGCAAACGCAGGCAAGCGGCTTCGCACCCTGGGCGGGCGTAAGTCGAGAGGGCAAAGCTCCACAGGTCAGCGCACATATTCACACCCAAGCCAGCGGCGAACGAAGCTGGTAGACTCCGCCGCCATTATGATCCGACTTCAAAGCCTAACATTACAGCGTGGCCCGCAACGTCTTCTCGAAGACGCCGAGCTGACCCTGCACGCCGGTCACAAAGCCGGCCTGATCGGTGCCAACGGCGCCGGCAAATCCACGTTGTTCGCCCTGTTGCTGGGTGAGCTGACCCCGGATTCCGGGGACTGCTTGCTGCCGGCCGACTGGCGCATCGCCCATATGCGCCAGGAGATCGACACCCTGGACCGCATCGCGATCGACTACGTGCTCGATGGCGACCTGCGCCTGCGCCAGGTGCAACACGACCTGGCCGAGGCCGAGAAAGCCCAGGACGGCGCCGCCCAGGCTCGCCTGCATGCGGAACTCGACAGTGCCGACGGCTACACCGCCGATGCCCGCGCCCGCAAGATGCTCGCCGGCCTTGGCTTTACCAACGAGCAGATGGACCGCCCGGTTGCCGACTTCTCCGGCGGCTGGCGCATGCGCCTGAACCTGGCCCAGGCGCTGATGTGCCCGTCCGACCTGCTGCTGCTCGATGAGCCCACCAACCACTTGGACCTCGATGCGATCCTGTGGCTGGAAGACTTCCTCAAGAGTTACCAGGGCACCTTGCTGCTGATTTCCCACGACCGGGATTTCCTCGACGCCGTGGTCGACAACATCGCCCACGTCGAACAGAAGAAAATCACGCTGTACCGTGGCGGCTACACCGCGTTCGAACGTGCTCGTGCCGAACGCCTGGCCCAGCAGCAACAGGCGTTCGAGAAGCAACAGGCGCAACGTGCGCACATGGAAAGCTACATCGCCCGCTTCAAGGCCCAGGCCACCAAGGCCCGCCAGGCCCAAAGCCGGATCAAGGCCCTGGAGCGCATGGAGGAGCTGTCGGCGGCCCACGTCGATTCGCCGTTCGACTTCGTGTTTCGCGAGTCGGTGAAGATCTCCAGCCCGTTGCTGGATCTCTCCGATGCGCGCCTGGGTTATGGCGACAAAACCATCCTGGAAAAAGTGAAGCTGCAACTCACACCGGGTGCGCGCATTGGTTTGCTCGGCCCTAACGGTGCGGGCAAGTCGACGCTGATCAAGAACCTGTCGGGTGAGCTGTCGCCATTGGCCGGCCGCTTGACCCGTGGCGAGAACACGGTGGTGGGCTACTTCGCCCAGCATCAGCTGGACTCTCTCGATTCCAAGGCCAGCCCGTTGCTGCACCTGCAGCGCCTGGCGCCAACCGAGCGCGAGCAGACGCTGCGCGATTTCCTCGGCGGTTTCGACTTCCGTGGCGCGCGCATCGACGAGCCGGTGCTGAACTTCTCCGGCGGCGAAAAAGCCCGCCTGGCCCTGGCATTGATTGCCTGGGACCGTCCGAACCTGCTGCTGCTCGACGAACCGACCAACCACCTGGACCTGGAAATGCGCCTGGCACTGACCATGGCGCTGCAGGAGTTCAGCGGCGCGGTACTGGTGGTGTCTCACGATCGCCACTTACTCAAGAGCACCACGGATAACTTCCTGCTGGTGGCGGATGGCAAAGTCGAGGAATTCGACGGCGACCTGGACGACTACGCGCGCTGGCTGACGGACTACCGCCTGCGTAACGCGCCCGTCAGCAACACCCCGGTCAACCCGGACAAGACCGACAAAAAGGCCCAGCGCCAAGCTGCCGCCGCGTTGCGTCAGCAATTGGCGCCGCACAAGCGTGAGGCTGACAAGCTGGAAGCCGAGCTGGGCAAGGTGCATGAGCGCCTGGCCAAGATCGAAGCCAGCCTGGGCGACAGCGCCGTCTACGAGGCCGCCCGCAAGGACGAACTGCGCGACCTGCTGGCCGAACAGGCCAAGCTCAAGGTGCGTGAAGGGCAATTGGAGGAAACCTGGATGGAAGCCCTCGAACTGCTCGAAACCCTGCAAGCGGAGCTGGAGGCGTTGTCCTGATGGAAGCGTTGCAGCTGCCGATACCGACACAGTGGGTCGAGCCCGTCTGGGTTGGCGTGCAAATCCTGCTGATCCTGCTGGCGGGTTACCTTGCCCAGCGTTTTGTCGCCAAAGGCCTGACCCGCCTGGGCGAGCGCTACCCGTTCCCGCCGCAGTTGCTGATGCCGCTGCGCGGTGGCTTGCGCTGGCTGATCATGGGCAGTGCGCTGATCTTCGTGCTGGGCCGCCTGGGTGTGTCCGCCACGGTGCTGTGGACGGCGTTGTCCGGGTTTGTCGCGGTTGCAGCCGTGGCGTTCTTCGCCATGTGGTCGGTGTTGTCCAACCTGCTGTGCGCCATCCTGATCTTCACCGTCGGGCCGTTTCGCCTGGGCGATATCGTCGAATTGGTGGATACGGTCGACAAACCAGGGGTGAAGGGCCGGGTCGTGGCGATCAATCTGCTCTACACCACGTTGATCGAAGTGGCAGAAGCGGGGACTGACAGCGCGATGGTGCAAGTGCCCAACAGCCTGTTTTTCCAGCGTTCGGTGCGGCGTTGGCCAGGCACCCATGTGTTTCCGGGCGACCGCTAGCATTCACATCTTGTAAAAATCTATAGCCAGCCTTTGGTCGGCGGAGTTAGCTTAAGGCACAACCGCAAACTCCCTCCTGAGGTGTGCAATGGCACTCGATACGTGGCTGGCCTTTTTCCTGGCCAGTTGGATCATCTCCCTTTCCCCCGGCGCTGGCGCCATCGCCTCGATGTCCAGCGGCCTGCAATATGGTTTCCTGCGCGGTTACTGGAACGCGATTGGCCTGCAATTGGGCCTGGCGATGCAGATTGCCGTCGTTGCTTGCGGCCTGGGTGCCATCCTGGCGACATCCTCCACCGCGTTCTATGCAATCAAATGGTTTGGCGTGGCGTACCTGGTGTATCTGGCCATCAAGCAATGGCGCGCGTTGCCCATGGACATGACCGATGACGCGGCCGTGCGCCCGATCGGCAAGCCGATGGCGATGATGTTCCGTGGTTTCCTGGTGAATGCCAGCAACCCCAAGGCCCTGGTGTTCATGCTGGCGGTGTTGCCGCAGTTCGTGAACCCGCAGGCGCCGCTGCTGATCCAGTACCTGATCCTGGGTGCGACGATGATCTGCGTCGATATGGTGGTGATGGCGGGGTATACGGGGCTGGCGTCGAAGGTATTGCGCCTGTTGCGTACGCCTAAACAACAGAAGCGTATGAACCGTACGTTTGCCGGGTTGTTTGTTGGGGCGGCTGGCTTCCTTGCCAGCCTGCACCGTGCGACAGCGTAACTGACGCAATCGGATCAAAATGTGGGAGCGGGCTTGCTCGCGAATGCGGTGGACCAGTCGATGAATATGTTGACTGACACTTCGCATTCGCGAGCAAGCCCGCTCCCACTTTGATTTGTGTAAGTCGAACCGCCGAATTTCAGCGCAGAATCTTCGGCGCTTCATCCCTCGGTAGGTTGTTGCGCAACGGCGGTTGGCCCTGGTCTTGATACCCGCCCCCCAACTGCTCCGCCAGCTGGCGCGCCACATCCTCACCCAGTGCTTTCGACACGTCCTTCACCACGCGCGGCCGGTTCAGGCTCACGCGTACATCGCGGCTGTTCACCAGCTTGGTGTCCTGGCCTTCGCCCATCGCGGTGAACGCCGAGGTGATTTCGTAGGTACGCGTGTTGATCAGGCTGAAATCCGCCACCAGCGTCAGGCCCAGCACAGCCGAGTAGCTGTTGGTGTGGTCCAGGGCGTTGATGTCCTGGGTGAAGTCGATGTCCGACAGGGTGCCGAACAACACGTAGTCGGCGCCCTTGAAGTGACCGGCCTTGATGCGCTTGATCACGTCGTAGACGTCACCCTTGGCATCGGCGGTGTAGGGTGTGCCCTGTGCCAGCTGGAACTGGCGCGACTTGAGGATCTCGCCCTTGATATCGCCGCTGAATTTACGCAGCTCGGTCTGTTCGATGTAGCGGGTACGGCTTTCGTACTCGCTGTAGTTCGACGCACCGCTGGCGTGGTAGGCGCTTGCCTGGAAGTTGTTGCTGGCCGACACCTGGTGGATGTATTCCTCGACCCGCGCCTCATAGGCCAGGTCGGTCACCGCGATCTTCGGGGCGGCCGAGGCGCCAAAGGCGCACAGCAGGCCGATCATGCCGATCCATGCACGCATTGCTTAGCGCTCCGTGGTCTTGCGGATTTCTTTTTCGTCCATCCATTCGGCCAGGCCGCTCTCGACGTCGACCAGTTGCAGGCTGAATTTGTAGAACACGTCCTTGTAGTCCGAGCTGCGCTTGACGATGGAGCTGATGGAGCCTTCCAGGCGGTACTTGGCGGCGACCATGTTGCCGGTCTTGCTGACAGTGGACTTCTTGTACAGGCCGCTCTGGTTTTGCAGCTTGAGCTGGTCGACCTGGCTCTGCATGTCGGTGTTGTCGCTGGCGAAGCGGGCGGTGCCGGTCTTCATAAGCTGGGTCTTGATCGACGTGGTGATCTCGCGGGTATCGATGTACTCGCTGGTCTTGTTCTTCACGTCATACACCTGCACCACCGGGCGGCCCTGCAGGATGCCGGACTGGGCGAGGGAGCGGGTCATGCTTTCGGCGATCATCTGCAGGTCGGTGGAGCCGAACTCGTTGGTGATCGTTTCCACGGCCTTGGTGTCGCCGTAGTTGATGTTCTTGCTGCCCAGTACAGGCGAGGTGTTGGAGCAACCGCTGGCCAGCAGGGCAACCACGGCGAGGATCGAGAAGCGTGCAAACATGGGGAATTCTCTCTGAAACGTAGAAGGGGAACGGCTCAAGGCGTCTTCACTTCAAGGCGGAAGTCCGCCGCCTGGGGCAGGTTGGCAATGGCCGGCAGGAAGGTCGCCTGGTTGGCGTACAGGTTCAGCACTTTCCAGGTTTCTTCGTCGCCTACCGGGAAGCCGTCCGCTCCCAACCAGGCGAAGCGGTAATACATTGTCTGGTTACTGCTGGTGATGTTGCTCAACTGCACCTTGGCAGTCAGGAAGCCGTTTTCGCGCGCAACGCGGATGGCACCGACGGCGATGCCCTTGAACTTGCCCATCACCACGATTTTGCTGGCGGCGCTGCCAGGCTCCGGTGGTGGCGGGGTGGCGCAGCCGGCCAGCAGGACCAGCGCCAGGGCGCCGAGGATGAAATGACGCATAGCGTGCTCCTTAAGGTTGTTTGAGGGCGATGGCCTGGGTGGCGGTGCTCGGCACCACATGGGCGGCCAGGCCACCGGCGAATACCTGGTTGCCCACCACGCGCAGGGTGATCACCTGATAACGCTGGTCAGCCTTGACCGTCACCAGCGTGCCGCCCAGGGCGTTGGGCAGGCTGACCTGGTGCTCGCCGTGCTTGAGGCGCAGGCGCGTCACCTGGGTCATGTCCGGCAGGGTGCGCCAGGTGCGGGTGTCTGCACCTTCAGTGACTGCCGAGGCGATACCCAGCACCAGGCCCGCCATGGGGTTGGTCTTGTTCAGGTTGTTTTGCGCCACGCCACGGGTGACTGCACGCACCGTGGTGCGCAGGATGATCCCTGGCATGTCATCGCGCAGGGCACGGCGGGACATGGCCGTGGTGCTGTTGAGTGCGGTGAGGTTCTGTTGCTGGCCGTCGACGCCGATCTGGGCGAAGGTCGCGGTGGACGTATCGGCCTTGATCACCGGGAACGACAGCGGGGTGATCACCAGATTGCCGTTGATCGGGATCGGAATCGGCAGGCGAATCGAGTCGCGGGCCGGCGCCAGGCCACTTTGCACCACGATCAGCACATCGGTTTCATCGGCGCCGACCTTGGATTTGTCCAGGTCCAGCAAGGCCTGTTCAAGTAACGGTGTATTGGGGCGCAACTCGGCCGCCTTGCGGTAACCGGGGGCCGCCAGGTCCTTCTCGTCCAGGGCTTCGTAGACGAAACCGGCCAGGTAATGGCTGAACGCGCTCTGGTAGCTGTTCTTCAGGCCGACCACTTCCGGCGCGTCGAGGGCTGCCACCGGGTAGCCGTGCAGGTCTTTCATCTGGGTGGTCACGCCTTCACGCTCGGCTTCGTCCTCGCGCTTGAGGTATTCCTTATCGCGCAGGTCCGCGATCACCGCTTCGCGTTCGTGGGTCTTCTTGATCTCGGTGCGTGCGCCATCGAAGTCGTTCAAGGCCAGCAGGTTCAAGGCCATCTGCGTGGTCAGCATGACCTTCTCGTAGTCATAACCTTCGTAGCGCCGCACCTTGTCGTTGGCGAGGAAACTGCCGAACTGGGCCAGGTACTTGGCACTGTCGAACTTGACCGCCTCTTCCCATTTGTAGACTTGCAGGTCAGCACTGCGCCAGGCGGTCTGACTCCCCGTCAAATCACCCTTGGCCCGCAGCAACTCACCCTTCTCGAAGAAATAGAGCAAGTCCTTGTCTTCACCCGTGTTGTTCTTCTCCAGCAGCGTCAACGCCGCGTCGACATTCCCGGTGACCAACTGCTGATTGGTCGCCTGCAACTCGGTGTCATAGCTGCGAAACATCGAACAGCCCGACAACAACGTCACCGCCAAGAGCGCAAGCAAAGGTAAAGCGCGAAATGCCATGCAAACTTCTTCCCTGAAAGTGTCAACCGATGTGGTTATTCCTCATAAAAACAAGGAACGAAATTCCCTTTCGCACTAACAGGGCGCGGCATTATAAGCACCATTACTGGCAAAACAATGGCTATTTGCCCCCCAAAAACGCCACCACCCGCTCCTAAATGCCCCGCCTCTAAGAACACCAAATCACTTTCGCCTTGAGTCAAACCCTTTAAGCCTTAACAATGTGTTACTTCGTATTTCCATTTGAGATTCGTTCATGACTGCCCCCTTCCGTTTTCTCGCCTGGCTGATGCTGCCGGCGTTGATGTCGTGCAGCGTCAACCTGTTGGCCGCAACTGCCGAGGGCGCCCCACAAGCCCTGCATTTGCTCGACTACATTGGCGCTGACTACCCACCGACGGTGGAGGCGGGCAAGGTTATCGATGAATCCGAATACCGCGAACAGGTGGAGTTTCTCGGGGTGTTGCAAGGGTTGGTGGCAGAGTTGCCTCAGCGCCCGGAGCGCGCGGCGTTGGTCAAAGGTGTCGATGAACTGTTAGCGGCGGTAACTGCCCATCAGGACGGCGCAACGGTTGCTCGGCAAGCCCGGCAATTAGGTGCCCAACTGGCAGTGGCCTATGAAGTCAGCCAGGCTCCGGCAATCACCCCTGATCCAACGCGAGGTGCGCCGCTTTATGCCCAGCATTGCTCGGTGTGCCACGGCACCGCGGGCGCCGGTGATGGCCCGGCCAGCGTCGGCATGACGCCACCACCGGCCAATCTGCGCGACCCTGTGCGCCTGGACCGCTTGAGCCTCTATGCGATCTACAACACCCTCGGCCTGGGCGTCGAAGGCACCGACATGCCGTCCTTCGCCGATCAACTGGACGACCGTCAGCGCTGGGACCTGGCCACCTATATCGCCGGTTTCACTGCAGACCCGGCCGCCGCGAAAAGCGAGCAACCGTTCAACCTCGCCGACCTGGCACGCCAGACGCCGAACGAAGTCCTGGCCGCCAACGGTGAAGCTGTCGCCACGACATTCCGTGCCCAGCGTGCGCAACCGCCGCAGGTCAAGCGTGGCCCGGCGCAGCTGCTCGACTACACCGCCACCACCCTGGACAAGAGCCTGGCCGCATTCCGTAACGGCGACCACGAGCAGGCTTACGACCTGTCGGTAGCCGCGTACCTGGAAGGCTTTGAGCTGGTGGAAAGCTCGCTGGATAACGTCGACGCCAACGTGCGCAAAGACACCGAGAAGGCGCTGATGGCCTATCGGCAGTCGTTGCAGGACGGTTTGCCGGTCGAGCAGGTGCAGCAGCGCCTAGACCTGGCCAAAGGCAAGCTCACCGAGTCCGCTGGCTTGCTGGGCAGCGATGGCCTGAGCTGGTCGCTGAGCTACATCTCCGGCTTGCTGATCCTGCTGCGTGAAGGCCTGGAAGCCATCCTGGTGCTGGCCGCGATCCTCGCGTTCCTGCGTAACACCGGACAGCAGTCGGCGGTGCGCAGCGTCAACGTGGGTTGGGGTCTGGCGCTGTTGGCGGGTCTGGCGACCTGGGCGCTCGCCGCGTATGTGATTGACGTGAGCGGCGCCCAGCGCGAGTTGCTGGAAGGCTGCACGGCGCTGTTCGCCAGTGTGATGGTGCTGTGGCTCGGCGTGTGGATGCACGACCGCCGCCACGCCGCCGCCTGGCAGGATTACATCAAGAGCAGCCTGGTAGGCGGGGGTGGACGGTTCGGCTTTGCGATGCTGGCGTTCTTCTCGGTGTACCGCGAGCTGTTCGAAGTGATCCTGTTCTACGAAACCCTGTGGCTGCAAGCCGGCCCGGCCGGGCACAACGCCGTGCTGGCGGGCGGGGCGACGGCGCTGGTGCTGTTGGTGGGCCTGGCATGGGTGATCCTGCGCGGTTCGGCCAAGCTGCCGCTGGCGCTGTTCTTCGGCATCAACGCGGCGTTGCTGTGCGCGCTGTCGGTGGTGTTCGCCGGGCATGGCGTGAAGGCGTTGCAGGAAGCCGGCATCTTCGGCACGCGACCGGTGGCGTTCTTTGACTTTGACTGGCTGGGCATCCACGCCGATGCGTACTCGCTGAGTGCGCAGGCTGTGGCGATCCTGGCGATTGTGGTGCTGTATGGCCGCAGCCGCCTGGCCGAGAAGCGTCGAGTGGCAGCCTGACATGCGCGTATGGATCGATGCCGACGCCTGCCCTCGGGCAGCCAAGGACCAGGTGGTCAAATTCGCTCTCAAGCGTCAGTTCGAGGTGGTGCTGGTGGCCGGGCAGAGCCAGATCAAGCCGAGCTTCGCGTGTGTCAAGCTGATCGTGGTGCCCAGCGGCCCGGATGCGGCGGACGACTACCTGGTGGAGTACGCGGTGCCGGGCGAGTTGGTGATCTGCAGCGATGTGCCGTTGGCCGACCGCCTGGTGAAAAAGGGCGTCACCGCCCTCGATCCACGGGGCAAGGAGTTCAGCCCGGCAAACATGAGCGAACGCCTGGCGGTGCGTAACCTGTTCACGGATCTGCGGGAGCAAGGCCAGATGGGCGGTGGTCCACCGCCCCATGGCGAGAAGGAAAAGCAGGCGTTTGCGAATGCCCTGGATCGTATTCTCACTCGCTTGATGCGCCAACCCTGACCTGTGGCGAGGGAGCTTGCTCCCGTTGGGCTGCGTAGCGGCCCCAAAATTTTGGGAGCGCTTCGCACTGGAGCGCCAGCCCGGTCCAGCGGGAGCAAGCTCCCTCGCCACAGAAGCTCCCTTGCCACCACAGGTGTTCAGTCGTTTTCGTGGGTCAACTCCAGCACCCGGTCCACCAACTTGTTGATCCCCGAAGCGACCTCGCTGATGTTCTTGCCGAGCATATAGGCTGGCGTGCTCACCAGCTTGCGCGCCTTATCCTCGACAATATCTTCCACCGTGCATTCCTGGTGAGTGGCGCCCATCTTGTCCAGTGCGGCGGCGGTGTCGGCGCAGTTACCGATGGTGCAGGTCACGCCCGGGCCATAGATCTTCGCCGCCAGGGCCGGCGAGATGCAGATTAGCCCCACCGGCTTGCCCGCTTCGGCAAAGGCCTCGGCCAGCTCCAGCACCTGTGGGTTGACGCTGCAGCCTGCGCCTTCCACGGCAAAGTTCGACAGATTCTTGGCCGCGCCAAACCCGCCCGGCACAATCAACGCGTCGAAGTCTTCGGCATTGGCTTCGCGGATGTCTTTGACCTCACCACGGGCAATTCGGGCCGACTCCACCAGCACATTGCGCGACTCGGGCATCTCTTCACCGTTAAGGTGGTTGATCACATGCAACTGCGCGATGTTGGGGGCAAAACATTGGACCTGAGCGCCGCGCTGGTCCAGGCGCAGCAAGGTGATCACGCTTTCGTGGATCTCTGCGCCGTCGTACACGCCGCAGCCGGAAAGGATCACTGCAATCTTTTTGCTCATGGGCATTTCTCCTGGGGTCTTGGCGTTAAATGTCTACTAATTTGTCATCTGTTGCCAATGGGATCTCGCGTCGCTGCACCTAATCTTGATGTAACAAAAATAGACCGGACCAGACCATGGACTTCGTGCCTTACGCGGTACCGTTTTTCATCGCCTTGATCGTGGTAGAGCTGCTTGCCGACCGCTGGCGCGGCGAGCGCAACTACCGGGTGGCGGATGCCATCAACAGCCTCAGCACCGGTGTGTTGTCTACCACCACGGGGCTGCTGACCAAGGGCGTGGGGCTGCTGACCTACGCGTTCGCCCTTAAACATCTTGCATTGATTGATCTGCCGGCCCAAAGCGTCTGGACCTGGGTGTTCGCCTTTGTGTTCTACGACTTCTGCTACTACTGGCTGCACCGTATGGGCCATGAACGCAATATCCTGTGGGCCGCACACTCGGTGCATCACCAGAGCGAGGACTACAACCTCAGCACGGCCCTGCGCCAGACCAGCACCGGCTTCCTGCTGAGCTGGATCTTCTACCTGCCCCTGGCGGTCCTTGGCGTGCCATTGGTGGTGTTTATCAGCGTGGCATCGCTCAATCTGCTCTATCAATTCTGGGTGCACACCCGGCACGTGCCGAAGCTTGGCTGGTATGAATGGTTTTTCGTGACGCCGTCCAATCATCGGGCCCACCATGCGCAGAACGCTCTCTACATGGATCGCAACTACGGCGGGGTGTTCATTATTTGGGACCGGCTGTTCGGCACCTTCCAAGAGGAAGATGACAACGAACCAGTAATTTTCGGCGTGACCACGCCCTTGGCCAGCTGGAATCCGCTGTGGGCCAACCTGCAGTTTTATGCGCAGTTGTGGAGTGATGCGCGGCGTACCGAGCGCTGGTGGGACAAGCTGCGCATCTGGTTCATGCGCACCGGCTGGCGCCCGGCGGACGTGAAGGCCAAGTACCCGTTGGCCAAGCATGACCTGACCCAGTTCCGTAAATTCGAAGTGCCGCTGGATGGGCGCCAGCAGGTCTACATCGCCCTGCAATTTGCGGCGTATGTGGGCTTTGGCAGCTATTTGATGAATTTCGGCGAAGGCTTGCCCACGGCGGCGCTGATCCTGGGGTGGAGTGCCATGGCGCTGGGGTTGTTTACCTTGGGAGTGGCGCTGGAAAATCGCCCGTGGGCGCTGAAGGCCGAGCTGTCGCGGCTGGTGCTGAATGTGCCGCTGGTGTGGCTGGCGCCGCTGGTTGGGCTATGGCCCGCCGGCAACCTGGGCTGGCTGGGCCTGCTGAGCTACAGCCTGCTCAGCGTGATAGGCCTCTACTGCTGCAGAAGCCGGTTTACTCGACTGGTGTCTTAGGCGTTTCGACCGGGACCGGCTCGGCGGCGAGCCGGGCCTTGGCCTCGGCACAGGCCTCGCGGGCGATACGTGCGTTCTTGATGCGGCGGCGCAGCCACAGGCCGAAGCCCAGTAGCAGCAACGCGCCCAGCACCCACAGCTCGTACTTCTTGATGCTGCCCAACATACCTTCCAGCACCGCGCCGAAGTGATAGGCCGCCGCGCCCAGGGCCAAGGCCCAGATCGCCGCGCCAATGCCGTTGAGGATCAGGTAGCGCAACGGCGGGTAGCCGGACAAACCTATCGCCACCGGCATCACTGTGCGCAAGCCGTAGACAAAGCGGAAGCTCAGTACCCAGATATCCGGGTGCTTGCGGATATGCTCCAGGGCCTTGTCGCCCATCAATTGCCAGCGCGGCTTGCGCGCCAACAGCTTGCGGCCGTGCTTGCGGCCCATGTAATACCAAAGCTGATCGCCAGCGTAGCTGCCGAAAAAGGCAACGACCACCACCAGGTTGATATCCATGTAGCCACGGAACGCCAGGAAGCCTGCGAGGACCAGAATAGTCTCGCCTTCAAAGAAGGTGCCCAGGAAGAGCGCAAAGTAGCCGAAGTCATGCAGAAATTGTTGAAGCATGGTCTGGGGTGCTGGCGAAATGAACGCGCAGCCTACGCCTTCACGAAGATTCATGAAAGTATCGAGATGTGTCACGAAGTGAACAATTCCTACGTAAATGACGAATGCGGCTACAGGTCGCATGCTTAAGCACAACTGTCATACCTTCGTCATAATGGCCGCTTATAACTGCAACGCTCGCCCGTGAACCCGGGCTCAGGAGTCTGTCGTGAGCTTTACCCCTGCCAATCGTCTGTTCCCTGCCACCCGTCTGCGTCGCAATCGCCGTGATGATTTTTCTCGCCGCCTGGTGCGTGAAAACGTACTGACGACCAACGATCTGATCCTGCCGGTCTTTGTGCTGGACGGGGAGAATCGTCGGGAAGCGGTGGCTTCGATGCCCGGTGTAGAGCGTTTGACCATTGACCTGCTGCTTGAAGAAGCCGCCGGTTGGGTTGAGCTGGGGATTCCGGCGCTGGCGCTGTTCCCGGTCACGCCGTCTGAACTCAAGAGCTTGGATGCTGCCGAAGCCTGGAACCCGCAAGGGATCGCCCAGCGCGCCACCCGTGCCCTGCGCGAGCGTTTCCCGGAGCTTGGGGTGATCACCGACGTGGCGCTGGACCCGTTCACCACCCACGGCCAGGATGGCATTCTGGACGAAGACGGCTATGTTCAAAACGACATCACCGTCGATGCGCTGGTCAAGCAAGCCTTGTCCCACGCCGCCGCTGGCGCCCAAGTGGTTGCACCGTCGGACATGATGGACGGGCGCATCCAGGCGATTCGTGAGGCCCTGGAGCTGGCCGGTCACGTCAATGTGCGGATCATGGCCTATTCGGCCAAGTACGCCAGCGCCTACTACGGCCCGTTCCGCGATGCGGTGGGCTCGGCGTTGAACCTGGGCAAGGCCAACAAGGCTTCGTACCAGATGGACCCGGCCAACAGCCATGAAGCCCTGCACGAAGTGGCGGCCGACCTGGCCGAAGGGGCTGACATGGTGATGGTCAAGCCCGGGATGCCGTACCTGGACATCCTTTACCGGGTCAAAGAAGAATTCAAAGTGCCGACGTTTGTCTATCAGGTCAGCGGCGAGTACGCGATGCACATGGCTGCAATACAGAATGGATGGCTGAGTGAAGGGGTGATCCTAGAATCCCTGACAGCCTTTAAACGCGCCGGGGCTGATGGCATTCTGACCTACTTCGCCGCCCGCGCCGCCCAATTGCTTAGAGAGCAACAATAGCCCTCACAGGAACGTTCAATGAATACCGAAGGACTCTCAGAAGTTGCCGTAAAAGACGCTCACCCGGTGGTTGAACAAGTCACCGAGACCCCGCCGGAGCATGAGCCCGCCGCGCCTGCCGTGGTGGCCGAGCCGCCCGTGCCGGCCCCGGTGGCTGCGGTGACCAACCTGGATGACAGCAGCCTGTACATCCACCGCGAGCTGTCACAACTGCAATTCAACATCCGCGTGCTGGAACAGGCGCTGGATGAGTCCTACCCGCTGCTGGAGCGGCTGAAGTTCCTGCTGATCTTCTCCAGCAACCTGGACGAGTTCTTCGAGATCCGCGTCGCTGGCCTCAAGAAACAAATCACCTTCGCCCGTGAACAAGCTGGCGCCGACGGCCTGCAGCCGCACCAGGCCCTGGCGCGCATCAGCGAGCTGGTGCACGGCCATGTGGACCGCCAATACGCGATCCTCAACGACATCCTGTTACCGGAACTGGAGAAACACCAGGTCCGCTTTATCCGTCGCCGTCACTGGACCACCAAGATCAAGACGTGGGTGCGCCGTTACTTCCGTGACGAGATCTCGCCGATCATCACCCCGATCGGCCTCGACCCGACGCACCCGTTCCCGTTGCTGGTGAACAAGAGCCTCAACTTCATTGTCGAGCTGGAAGGTATCGACGCCTTCGGTCGCGATTCTGGCCTTGCCATCATCCCGGCCCCGCGCCTGTTGCCACGCATCATCAAGGTACCGGAAGAGGTGGGGGGCGCTGGCGATAACTATGTATTCCTTTCGTCGATGATCCACGCCCACGCCGATGACCTGTTCCAGGGCATGAAGGTAAAAGGCTGCTATCAGTTCCGCCTGACCCGAAACGCCGACCTGGCGCTGGACTCCGAAGACGTCGAAGACTTGGCCCGCGCCCTGCGCGGCGAGTTGTTCTCGCGACGCTACGGCGATGCGGTGCGTCTTGAAGTGGCCGACACCTGCCCGAAACACCTGTCGGACTACCTGCTCAAGCAGTTCAACCTGGCCGAATCCGAGTTGTACCAGGTCAACGGCCCGGTCAACCTGACGCGCCTGTTCAGCATCACCGGCCTGGACAGCCATCCGGAGCTGCAATACACGCCGTTCACGCCGCAGATCCCGAAACTGCTGCAAAACAGCGAGAACATTTTCAGCGTGGTGAGCAAGCAGGACATCCTGCTGCTGCACCCCTTCGAGTCCTTCACCCCGGTGGTCGACCTGCTGCGCCAGGCTGCCAAGGACCCGCACGTCTTGGCGGTACGCCAGACGTTGTACCGTTCCGGCGCCAACTCGGAAATCGTCGATGCACTGGTCGACGCTGCGCGTAACGGCAAGGAAGTCACGGCGGTGATCGAACTGCGTGCGCGCTTTGACGAAGAATCCAACCTGCAACTGGCCAGCCGTCTGCAAGCGGCGGGCGCGGTGGTGATCTACGGCGTGGTCGGCTTCAAGACCCACGCCAAGATGATGCTGATCCTGCGCCGCGAAGCCGGTGAGATCGTGCGTTACGCGCACTTGGGTACCGGCAACTACCACGCCGGCAACGCCAAGCTCTACACCGACTACAGCCTGCTGACCTCCGACGATGCCTTGTGCGAAGACGTCGGCAAGTTGTTCAGCCAGTTGATCGGCATGGGCAAGACCCTGCGCATGAAAAAGCTGCTGCACGCGCCGTTCACGCTCAAGAAGGGCATGCTCGACATGATTGCCCGCGAGACCCAGTTCGCCCTCGACGGCAAGCCGGCGCACATCATTGCCAAGTTCAACTCGCTGACCGATCCGAAGATCATCCGCGCGCTGTACAAGGCCAGCCAGTCCGGCGTGCGCATCGACCTGGTGGTGCGCGGCATGTGCTGCCTGCGTCCGGGTATTGTCGGCGTTTCGCACAACATCCATGTGCGCTCGATCATCGGTCGCTTCCTGGAACACACGCGGGTGTTCTACTTCCTCAACGGCGGCGAAGAGCAGATGTTCCTCTCCAGTGCCGACTGGATGGAGCGCAACCTCGATAAGCGTGTCGAGACGTGCTTCCCGGTGGAAGGCAAGAAGCTGATCATGCGGGTCAAGAAGGAGCTGGAAAGCTACCTCACCGACAACACCCACAGCTGGAGCCTGCAGTCGGACGGCCGCTATGTACGCAACACACCGACTGGCAACCAGAACCCGCGCAGCGCGCAGGCGACGTTGTTGGAGAAGTTGGGTAGCCCGATTCTGACGGTGAACTAACTCAATGTGGGGAGCGGGCTCTTGTGGCGAGGGAGCTTGCTCCCGCTGGGGTGCGAAGCAGCCCTAAAACCAAACGCCGCATTCTGTCAGACAGAATGCGGCGTTTTTATTGGGGCGGCTTCGCCACCNNGCTCACCACAGCAAGCCCGCCGTTCGTTAGATCGCGTTAGCGCAGGTTCAGGCTGAACCCCACCCGCGTCAACCACTCCGCTTCCTGGGCAAAGTCCGCCTGGGTCAGTTGGTTTTCATCCAGCCAGCCCTTCGGGAACACCACATCCAGGCTGTCGCCATTGGCGCGCAGGGTCACCTGGGGCATTTCCTGGGTGCCACGAATGTGGTGGAACAGGATCGCAAAGCGCAGCAGTACGCACAGGCGGATCAGCTTGATGCCTTCGTCACCGAACTCCGCGAACTTGTCCTTGGGGATGTTACGGCGATGGCCACGCACCAGCAGGGCGAGCATTTGCTGGTCTTCGCGGGAGAAACCGGCCAGGTCCGAGTGCTCGATCAGGTAGGCGCCGTGCTTGTGGTAATGATAGTGGGCGATGTCCAGGCCTACTTCATGCACCTTGGCGGCCCAGCCCAGCAGCTCGCGCCAGACGCCGTCCTCCAGGTCCCAGTCCTCGGCCACCTGGTCGAAGGCGTGCAGGGCTTTACGCTCGACGCGGGCGGCTTGTTCCAGGTCGACGTGATAACGCTCCATCAACGAGGTGAGCGTGCGCTCACGCACGTCTTCGTGGTGGTGGCGACCCAGCAGGTCATAAAGCACGCCTTCGCGCAGGGCGCCGTCACAGTGGTCCATGCGTTGCAGCTCAAGGGCGTCAAAGATCGCCTCGAGAATCGCCAGGCCGGCTGGGAAAATGGTGCGGCGATCGGGCTTGATGCCATCGAAGTCGATTTTCTCGGCGTCCCCCAGCTTGAACAGCTTGCGCTTGAGCCATGCCAGGCCTTCGGCGTTGACTTCGCCGGTGCCATGGCCGCCGGCTTTCAGGGCCAGACCGATGGCGCGAATGGTGCCGGACGAGCCGATGGCTTCATCCCAGGTCAGGCGGTGCAGGGCGTGTTCGATGCTCATGATCTCCAGCCGCGCCGCCGTGTAGGCCTGGGCGTAGCGCGCCGGGGTGATCTTGCCGTCCTTGAAGTAGCGTTGGGTGTAGCTGACGCAGCCCATCTGCAGGCTTTCGCGCAACAATGGCTCGAATCGTTGCCCAATGATGAATTCGGTACTGCCGCCGCCGATGTCGGCGACCAGGCGTTTGCCGGGGGTGTCGGCCAGGGTGTGGGACACGCCTAGATAAATAAGACGGGCTTCTTCACGACCGGAGATGACTTCGACGGGATGCCCAAGAATCTCCTCGGCGCGGCGGATGAATTCGCCACGGTTGCGCGCTTCGCGCAACGCGTTGGTACCGACGATTCGCACGGCGCCCAGGGGCATGCCGTTGATCAGCTGGGCAAATCGCTTGAGACAATCGAGCCCGCGCTGCATGGATTCTTCATTGAGCTGGCGCTCATCGTCGATGCCGGCAGCCAGTTGCACTTTCTCGCCGAGCCGCTCAAGGATGCGGATTTCGCCGTTCTGGGCCTTGGCCACGACCATGTGAAAGCTGTTGGAGCCCAGGTCGATGGCGGCGATCAGGGACAGATTCTTGGCTTGGGATTGCGGCATGGTAAGGGGGTCTCGGTCGATAACCCAGCCATCGTGCCACGATCGACCTTTGGTGCCAACGCGTACGGCTTCGGTAATTTTTCTGCGGGTGTCTGTGAGGGGATCTTGTGGGAAATGTAGGGCGGCTTTCTAAGTTTAAAGAGAATGATGCTTTATCTTTGTAGGAGTTATTAACGACTTGCGGAAGTTGTGATATTTATGACTTTGCCTACACGGTGGAGGTTATTGGCTTATCGGATTTTAGTTTAAACCTACTCGGTACTTAGGCTTGGCCCACTTTTTATTTTTACGCCTCCCACATTTATTGGCGTGTTCTCTGATTCATTAATGAGGTGTCAAAGCCACAGACTGTCATTCGGCAATTTCGCCGTGGTGTTATTTATTTATGGTCGAAACTTTCGATCATCGTAAATTCACCTACTCATTACAGATGACAGGTTGAATATGAAGAAAATGCTTGGTGTGACCATGGGTGCTCTTTGCTTGGCCGCAAGTATTGGGGCTCATGCAACGAATGTTGCTGAACTGGTTGTACGAGGGACTATTAAGCCGGTGGCTTGCAACCTTAGCCTCGCCGGCAGCGGCGTCGTCGATTACCAGACAATTCCCGCCGCAAGCTTGTCGCCGACGCAGTTCACTCCACTTGCAGCGAAAACGGTGGGATTGAACATCAATTGCGGCCAAGCGCCAGCGCAGTTTCGAGTGGCACTGACCGACCTGCAACCCGCCAGCAAGGTGACAGGCATCCTCGGTGCCGGGTTCAGCGAGGCGCAGAACTACGGCCTGGGCCTCGCCAATGGCCGGCGTACCGGTGGGTACTCCGTGACTCTCAAAAACCTGCAATCGTCCAGCGGCGCCTTGAGCCCTATCATGCGTAGCAGCCAGGGGGCGTCCTGGCAGAACAGTGACGGTGTAGTCGCCCAATCGCCTGTCCAGTATTCGTGGCGTAGCGGTACCACTGCGGTACCTGCATCCATCACCAGTCTGACCGGCACGCTTGAAGTAAAAGCCGTTATCAACCGCACGCAGGACTTGGACCTGACCCGTGATGTGACGCTGGATGGTCGCACCAGTCTGTCAGTGGATTACATCTAAGTACGTCATTAATAGCCGACATGAGGCAACGGTGCTCGCCTGCCTTTGTTAAGTGTCGGCTGTTTTAACGTGTGCGTTTGTTGGTGTTCGACTTTATGGCGTGGGGAAAATCGGTGAATGCTCTATCAATAATCATGATGTCGTTGCTGCGCTATATAAGCTTGTGCCTTTTTTTGTGCGGTATGGCAGTAGCGGACGGAATGCAGCCCGAGACAACCGTTGTCATTTTGAATGAAGAAGAGGGTGAGGCGACGCTTAACGTCAAAAATACGGACCCTGGTCCTGCGTTGCTTCATTCGGTCATATTAAACCTACCCGAAGATCCGGAACCCTTGCTGATCGTAACGCCCCCGATTACGCGGGTCGAAGCGGGCGACACCCAACTTGTCCGCTTTATCAGTACCGCAAAGCAACCGCTCAAGACCCAGCGTCTGAAACGAGTGTCCTTTGAAGGTATTCCCGAAGCCCGTGCACCCGGCGGTGCGACCATTGGTATCACTCTGCGCCAAAGCCTGCCATTGATCCTGCACCCCAAAGGCTTGCCCAAACATGATGCGCCCTGGCAGCTACTGACATGGAAGCGTGAAGGGGATCAGTTGAAGGTCCACAACAACAGCGCTTACGTCGTGCGCATGGGGATGGAAGTACAGCTGCACCCACAGGCAAGCGTGGCAACGTTGCCGCGAACCTACATCCTGCCGGGTGAAGTGCTGACGCTATCGTCGGCAAGCCCGGTGGCGGGAGTGGTGGCCGTGGAGATCAAGCCGGCCACGGTCTACGGGTTTACGGTGGACAGTTACCGCGCGCCCGTTACGGCTGATGCGGATTGACGGGCCTATGAAAAAGATCAGGCATACCCGTCGATCGGCCGATAGCGTGCCGAGCACTATTTCCCTGGTTCGCTCCAGAGTTCTATTGGGGCTTGCGACGCTGTGCAGCCTGCCAGGCACCAGCGCAGCGGTTGGGCTGGGGCAAGGTTTCGATCTGGTCGCGTTGAATTCCCTTGGGATTGATCCACAGGTGTCTGAATACTTTCGCAGCGCAGCGCGCTTTCGCGAAGGTGTCCATGTGGTCGGACTGCGGGTCAATGGCACGCCGTTGGGGTTGGTTGACGCCCGTTTCGATTACCAGGGGCAGTTGTGCTTCACCCCTGCGTTGCTGGAAAAAGCCGGTCTGGTTACCCCGTCCAGGGTATTGCGCGAGGGCATCACCCCTGATCAGGCCTGCCATGATTTCGTTGGAGAGTATCCGGCGACCATGGTGCGGCTGCGCCCCAGTAGCGACGAGGTCACCCTGGTGGTGCCGACCCAGTCCCTGCGTGCGCCGGAGTGGGAGGCCGGGGACTTTTCCCAGGGTGGCGCGGCGGCCATCTTCAACTACGACATATTGGGTTTCGATACCCAGTCGCGCGGTGGATCAAGTCGCTTCGTATCGGCTTATACCGAGGCAGGATTCAACCTGGGTAATTGGATTGTACGCAGCCGCCAGTTTTATGTTTCCGACAATGGCAGGTCGCGCACCGAACAGGTGAACGCCTATGCCCAGCGTGATATCGCGGCGTTGCAGTCGACCTTCCAGGTGGGGCAGATTTCCAGCAACAACCCTATCTTTGGCGGTGTACAGCTGACGGGTTTGCAGTTCTTCCCGGATGGCCAGCAGCGCACCGGTGGGGGCGACAGCAATGTCGTGGTTGAAGGACTGGCTCAAAGCCAGTCACGCGTCGAAGTCCGTCAGTCGGGCGCATTGATCCACTCTACGCTGGTGCCGGAAGGCCCGTTCAGATTGACCGGTTTGCCCTTGTTGAACAGCACCAGCGACCTCGACGTGAGTGTGATTGACGTACGTGGGGCAAAACGTAGTTTCGTGGTGCCCGCTGCGTCCTTTCGTGGTGGGGCTCCGGTGGAGCCGGGGTACTATTTTTCCCTTGGCAAGGTGCGTGAGACGGCCATCGACAACCAGGATTCCCCGGTGGTCGCCATGGGCAGCGGCACCTGGGGGCTGGGCCAGCGCTCGTCGCTGGGTTTCGGTTTGCTGAGTACCGACGAGTACCAGTCGGCAGGTGGCTCCCTGAGCAGTGTGTTTTTCCATCAGATGACCGTGGGCGTGCGCCATAACCTGTCCCGTGATGCTCAAGACGAGGTGGGCGGCGCGCGTAGCACGCTGTCCTTGGGGGCGCCGTTATTTGCCAACCTGGATATCAACCTGAGTGCCTCGGCACAGAGCCGCGGCTACCGGGAGGTACTGGACGCGGGCCAGGCGTCGCGGGGGTACAACCTTGATGCGCGTTTCAAGCGCCAGTACACGGCAGGTTTGAACTGGGCGGCCCCGTCCCTGGGCGGTTTCTCCCTCGGTTTCACCCGTAGCTCGCAATTTGACGGGCAATCCAGCGATCACCTTTTTGCCTCGTGGAACAACACGTTCAACGGCGTGGGTGTCGCACTGATCGCCGACGCTCAGGTAGGGGCGACCGAACCTCGGCGCTTGGAGCCGGTTCGGGGCGGCCGCCGCGATGAGCGGCTGGACGAAGGCACGTCTGTCAGGCTGCAGGTCACGGTGCCCTTGGGGGCTGATCGGAGTGTGAGTTCTTACGTCAGTCGTCGAGGTGACCGGCTGGATGCAGGGACCGCCCTCAGCGAGCGGGTCAACGACTATGTGAATTACGAAGTCGGTGTTGATCGGGACGTGAAAGAGCGAGAGCAAAGCGTGCGCGGTCGTGTGGACGTCTTGCCGCTGTATACCCGCGTGAGCCTGGGCATAGACCGTGATCCGTCGAACACCAACTATTCCGGGCAACTGCAAGGCGGCATCGTGGCCCATGAGCACGGCGTGACCTTCTCGCCGTATGCGGTGCAGGACACTTTTGGCATCGCCTCGGTGGGTGATATCGGCGCGGCCAAGATCTCGACGCCACAAGGCCCGGTATGGACCGACTTCAGCGGCCAGGCGGTACTCCCTGGGCTGCAGGCCTATGGCGATAACCATCTGCAGGTGCAGACCCAGTCGCTGCCCAAACGTGTCGACCTGAAGAACGGCACCAAGGTACTCGCCGCCGGTCGCGGTTCAGTCAATATCCTCGACTTTGATGTGGTGAAAGTCCGTCGTCTGTTGCTTGAAGCCCAGGACGAAGAGGGCCGGCCACTGCCGCAAGGCGCCGCAGTGTTCGGCGAAGGCAACAGCTTTGTAACCAGCGTCGTGGGGGAGGGCATGATTTTCCTGAGCAATATCGATGGGCCGCAAACCCTGAGGGTTTCACTGCCGGACTCCAAGTCCTGCCTGCTGCAAGTCAATCCTGAGCAAGAGCCTGACGATGACAAACTCTACGACACCGCACCGGTGGTCTGCCATGTTCGCTAAGCGCAAGAGCCTGTGGCTGTTGTGGGCGGCCCTCGTGACGAGCCAGGCCCAGGCCGAAAACTGCCGGATGACCCTGAGCGAGCCCCGGGTCGACTATGGGGTGATTCGCCCTTCGCAAGCATCGTCCGGCAGGGCGACAATGACGCTGGACACGCCACGCACGCTGCATTTGAGTGTACTTTGCACGGACCCTTCGGCGATGGCGCTGCGTTTCAGTGGTGTAGCCGCCGATGCCCAAGGCTTCCAGTTTGGTCGGCTAGGGCGTTTTACCTTGAATCTGAGGCAGGCCCAGGTCGACGGCAGGCCCGTATCGTGGCTGCCTGATGACACCGCCAGCGGGCAGCTGATACCGGGTCGTGCGTTGTCTGCAAGCGCAGGCGGTGCGCCGGTGACGGGCCGTCGGCTGACGGCCCAGGTGGAAATAGCGGTTCAATTGCCGGCCGATGCCCTCTCGGTACGCCGGGAAATGCTGCTGGAGGGGCGTGGCCAATTCGAACTGGTCAGCCCGGCTGTTCCGTAGAACCAATGAAGTTGGCCAGCTCGGCAGTTTGCGGGTTGGCGAACAAGATTTTTGGGTCGCCCACCTCGTGCACCTTGCCCTGGTGCATGAACACCAGCTTGTCGCCGACTTCACGAGCGAAGCGCATTTCGTGGGTCACCATGATCAGGGTCATGCCGTCCTTGGCCAGTTGGCGCACCACGCTGAGCACTTCGTTGACCAGCTCCGGGTCGAGGGCCGAGGTGATTTCATCGCACAACAGCACCTTGGGCGACATGGCCAAGGCGCGCGCAATCGCCACGCGTTGTTGCTGGCCGCCGGACAGGCGATCGGGGAAGGCGTCGAACTTTTCGCCCAGCCCGACGCGCTCCAGCATTTGCCTGGCCAATTGAGCCGCCTTGGCCTTCGGCACTTTTTGCACCACCTGCGGCGCAAGCATGACGTTCTCGCCCACGGTCAGGTGCGGGAACAGGTTGAACTGCTGGAACACCATGCCGACTTTCTGCCGCAGGCTGCGCAGGTCGGCGCGGGCGGCATCAAGGTATTCGCCATCGACTTCGATCACGCCGTCGTTGATCGATTCCAGGCCATTGAGGGTGCGCAGCAAGGTGGATTTACCCGAACCGCTGCGGCCGATGATCGCGACCACCTGGCCTTCTTCAACGCTCAGGTCGATGCCCTTGAGTACATGGTGATCGCCGTAATACTTATGCAGGGCGGAAATTCTAAGCAGAGGCATGCAGTCTCCTTTCCAGGTAGCGCGCACTGAGGGACAAGGGGTAGCAGAGCAAGAAATAACCAAGGGCCACCAGGCCGTAGACCATGAAGGGTTCGAAGGTGGCGTTGGCGAGCATGCCGCCGGTCTTGGTCAGTTCGGTGAAACCGATGATCGAGGTCACGGCGGTGCCTTTGACCACCTGCACCGAAAACCCCACGGTGGGCGCGACGGCAATCCGCAGCGCTTGGGGCAGAATCACGTAGCGCAGTTGCTCAAGCGGGTTGAGCGCCAGGCTGGCCGAGGCTTCCCATTGCCCGTGGGCGATGGAGTCGACGCAGCCCCGCCAGATTTCGGCGAGGTAGGCGCTGGTAAACAACGTCAGGGCAATGGCGGCTGCCAGCCAGGGCGAGATGTCCACACCGAGCAGGGCAATGCCGAAAAACACCAGGAACAGCTGCATCAACAGCGGCGTGCCCTGGAACAGTTCGATATAAGTGCGCGCCAGGTTGCGCGGGAAGGCCTTGCGGCTGATGCGCATCGTCATCACCAGCAAACCGATCACGCCTCCACCGATGAACGCCACTAGCGACAGCAACAGCGTCCATTGCAGACCCGTGAGCAGGTTGCGCACGATGTCCCAGAATGAAAAATCACTCATCGGCTGTTCCTCATCACGAAGCGGCGGCCGATCCAGTTGAGCAACTGGCGAATCATCAGCGCCATGCACAAGTACACCAACGTGGTCAGGGCATAGGTTTCGAACGCACGGAAGTTGCGCGACTGGATAAAGTTGGCGGCAAAACTCAACTCTTCGGTGGCGATTTGCGAACACACCGCCGAACCGAGCATCACGATGATGATCTGGCTGCTCAATGCCGGCCACACCTTGCCCAGCGCCGGCAGCAGCACTACGTGGCGGAAGGCTTCCAAGCGTGTCATTGCCAGCGCGGCGGCGGCTTCCAATTGTCCGCGCGGAATGGCTTGAATGCCGGCGCGGATGATTTCCGTGGAGTAGGCCCCCAGGTTGATCACCATCGCCAGCACCGCGGCTTGCCATTCGGTGATCTTCAGCCCCAGGGACGGCAGGCCGAAGAAGATGAAGAACAGCTGCACCAGGAACGGCGTGTTGCGGATCAACTCGACATACACACCGAAGATCCACGCAAACGGCTGGATCTTCCACGCCCGCACCACGGCGCCGACGGTGCCCAGGGCCACGCCGAGGATGGCGCCGATGGCGGTCAGCTCCAGGGTGAACAGCGCGCCGCGCAACAGCAGGTCGGTATTGGCCAGCACCGGCACGAAGTCAAATTGATACGCCATGAGTCAGCTCCGTCGTTTCAGAGATCGGCGGGCAGTGGCTCTTTCAGCCATTGCAGTGCGTTTTTCTCCAGGCTGCCATTGGCCTTGGCCGCGACCAGTATCTGGTTGACCTTCTCCAGCAGCGCCGGCTCGTTCTTGTTCACGCCCACGTACACTGGCGAGTCCTTGAGCTTCACTTTCAGCGCCGGCACGCGTTTCGGGTTGCGTTCGCTGATCGCCACCATCACCACGTTGCCGCTGGCGATCAGGTCGACCTGGCCCGCCAAGTAGGCGGCGATGGTCGAGTTGTTGTCTTCGAAACGCTTGATCGTGGCTTCCTTGGGCGCCACGGCGGTCAGCTCGATGTCTTCAATGGCGCCACGGGTCACGCTGATGGTCTTGCCCTTGAGGTCGTCGGTGCTGCTGATGGCGGCTTCAGGCGGGCCGAACACGGCCAGGTAGAACGGTGCATAGGCCTTGGAGAAGTCGATGACCTTTTCCCGCTCGGCGTTCTTGCCCAGGCTGGAGATCACCAGGTCGACCTTGCCGGTGGTGAGGAAGGGAATGCGGTTGGTGCTGTTGACCGGGGTGAGTTCCAGCTTGACCTTGAGCTCGTCGGCCAGCAGCTTGGCAGTGTCGATGTCCAGGCCGCGGGGTTTCATGTCGGGGCCAACCGAGCCGAATGGCGGGAAGTCCTGGGGCACGGCGACCTTGAGGGTGCCACGGGCGACGATGTCGTCCAGACCGTTGGCCTGGGCGGGTGCCTGGCCCAGCATCAGGCTGGCAAACAGGGCAGTAAGCAGGGCGCTGTAGCGCTTGGTCATGGCAACTCTCCGAGAAGGGCGAAGGAATTTTCTGGATTTGCTCAGTGCACAGCCCATGCCATCACCCTGAAGAACGCCTGCAAGCCAGGGATTTGTTGAGTTGCGGTGGTCTTACTGGTCTGAACAGTTGCAGCGGTTTTCGCACCCTTTTCGAGCGCCGGCAAAACCTCGCGAGCCCCTTTGGGGCGTGGCTTGCCGTCGGCCGCGAATAGCTTTACAACTAGCCGCTCAGTTGTCTGGAACCTTGAGTTTTCTATGAATTCCATCGCCCAAGCCGTACCGGAAGCGGCCCTGCAGGCCATCCGCAAACTGATCAAGGAGCAAGGTTTCGGGCCGGGCGATGCCTTGCCGTCGCAACGGGATCTGGCGGTGCAGTTGGGAGTGAGCCGGGCGTCGTTGCGGGAGGCGTTGTCGTCCCTCAGCGCTTTGGGTGTGGTCAGCGTACAGCCTGGGAAGGGTGTGTTCGTGCAGGCCGCCGAGGAGTCGCCGGGGTTTGCCTGGCCCTTCGCGGCCCAGGCCACGCCGTTGGATATCTTCCAGTTGCGCTATGCGCTGGAAGGGTTCGCGGCGGGGTTGGCGGCGGTGACCCTGACCCTCGATGAGCTGGACAGCCTGGAAGACAACGTCGAGGCCATGCGCAAGGTACTCAAGGCCGGCGACTTCGAGGCGGCCGCACGGCTGGACTTCGAATTCCACCAGCGCATCCTGCTGGCCAGCGGTAATCAGGCGATGGTGAGCATCCTGAGTGCCAGCGCCGAGGTGTTTCTGGAGAGCCAGAAGCTACCGTTCATCCGGCCGGAGCGGGCCATGGAAACCTGGCAGGAGCACCGCCGGATCCTGCGCGCCCTGGCCCGGCGGGCCAGTGCGGCGGCGCAGAAAACCATGCAGGAGCACGTGCGCAACGCGGCGTTGCGCACAGGCATTGCCTTCGTGACTCCCGTCACGCCGTGAGTTGGGCTATACCCAAACTCATGCACCACCATAGCAAGACTCAATCAGAGGCGGCTTCCTGAACGGGGGAAGGGCGGCTATGATGGGCCACGTTTTTTTTGCTTACAATCCGGAGACATCCATGAGCAACGATCTTATCAAGCACGTCACCGACGCGACCTTTGAGGCCGAAGTACTCAAGGCTGCTGGCCCGGTGCTGGTTGACTACTGGGCTGAATGGTGTGGCCCTTGCAAAATGATCGCTCCAGTCCTGGACGACATTGCGACCACCTACGAAGGCAAGCTGACCATTGCCAAGCTGAACATCGACGACAACCAGGAAACCCCGGCCAAGCACGGCGTGCGTGGTATCCCGACCCTGATGCTGTTCAAGAACGGCAACGTCGAAGCGACCAAAGTAGGCGCGCTGTCGAAGTCTCAGCTGCAAGCTTTCCTCGACGCGAACATCTAAGCGTCGTCAAAAAAGCCCCGCAAATTAGCGGGGCTTTTTCGTGAAACAGGGCTAGACGCTCCGAAACTCAGGTGGTACATTCGGCCCCGCACTGGTTTCTCCACTGCCCCCTGCATGCCGTCGCCGACGCACTCCTTTTCGATTAGTACGCGATCCTGTCGCCTTCTCCGCGGCGCGGCCTCATTAAGCCAAAAGCTTAATTTCCCCCCTCCATAAATGATTACGTCATTCCTATATGAATCTGACTGAACTCAAGCAAAAGCCGATTACCGACCTGCTCCAGCTGGCCGAAGAAATGGGCATAGAAAATATGGCCCGTTCGCGCAAGCAGGACGTGATTTTCTCCCTGCTGAAAAAGCACGCGAAAAGCGGCGAGGAAATCTCCGGTGATGGCGTGCTGGAGATTCTCCAGGACGGCTTCGGCTTCCTCCGCTCTGCTGACGCCTCCTATCTTGCCGGCCCAGACGATATCTACGTCTCGCCGAGCCAGATCCGTCGCTTCAACTTGCGCACTGGTGACACCATCGTTGGCAAGATCCGCCCTCCGAAGGAAGGCGAGCGTTATTTTGCCCTGCTCAAGGTCGACACGATCAACTTCGATCGCCCCGAGAACGCGAAAAACAAGATTCTCTTCGAGAACCTGACGCCGCTGTTCCCGACCGTGCGCATGAAGATGGAAGCCGGTAACGGTTCCACCGAAGACTTGACCGGTCGTGTGATCGACCTGTGCGCCCCGATCGGCAAAGGCCAGCGTGGCCTGATCGTCGCACCGCCGAAAGCCGGTAAGACCATCATGCTGCAGAACATTGCAGCGAACATCGCGCGTAACAATCCTGAAGTTCACCTGATCGTGCTGTTGATCGATGAGCGTCCGGAAGAAGTGACCGAAATGCAGCGCACCGTGCGCGGCGAAGTGGTTGCCTCCACGTTCGATGAGCCGCCAACCCGCCACGTGCAGGTTGCCGAAATGGTGATCGAGAAGGCCAAGCGCCTGGTCGAACACAAAAAGGACGTGGTGATCCTGCTCGACTCCATCACCCGTCTGGCCCGCGCCTACAACACCGTGATCCCGAGCTCCGGCAAGGTATTGACCGGTGGTGTCGATGCCCACGCCCTGGAGAAACCGAAGCGTTTCTTCGGTGCTGCGCGGAACATCGAAGAAGGCGGCTCGCTGACCATTATCGCCACCGCACTGGTTGAAACCGGTTCGAAGATGGACGAAGTGATCTACGAAGAGTTCAAGGGTACCGGCAACATGGAACTGCCCCTGGACCGTCGCATCGCAGAAAAACGCGTGTTCCCGGCGATCAACATCAACCGTTCCGGCACCCGCCGTGAAGAGTTGCTGACCGCCGACGACGAACTGCAGCGCATGTGGATCCTGCGCAAGCTGCTGCACCCGATGGACGAAGTCGCTGCCATCGAGTTCCTGGTCGACAAGCTGAAAACCACCAAGACCAACGACGAGTTCTTCCTGTCGATGAAGCGTAAGTAATACGACGTTTCAGGTCCGAAAGAATGGCGCCCTCAGGGGCGCCATTTTTTTTGTGCCGGTTTTTTAAGCATTCTCTGTACCCAAATGCACCGCGATAAGCTGCCAGCGGCCGCCATAGCAGGTAGGATGTACGCCTATTTTACGGGTGGCATGGTTAATGAAATTCAAGGATCTTCGGGATTTCGTGCAGCAACTTGAGCAGCGCGGAGAGTTGAAACGTATCCAGATGCCGATTTCCCCGGTGCTGGAAATGACTGAGATTTGCGACCGTACCCTGCGCAACAAGGGCCCGGCGCTGCTGTTCGAGAACCCGACCGGCTTTGATATCCCGGTGCTTGGCAACCTGTTCGGTACGCCCGAGCGCGTGGCCTTTGGCATGGGCGCCGAGTCGGTCAGCGAATTGCGCGAGATCGGCAAGTTGCTGGCCTTCCTCAAGGAACCCGAGCCGCCCAAGGGGCTGAAGGACGCCTGGTCGAAGCTGCCGATCTTCCGCAAGATCATTGCCATGGCCCCCAAAGTGGTCAAGGACGCGGTGTGCCAGGAAGTGGTCATCGAAGGCGACGATGTCGACTTGGCCATGCTGCCGGTGCAAACCTGCTGGCCAGGCGATGTCGGCCCGCTGATCACCTGGGGCCTGACCGTCACCAAGGGCCCGAACAAAGACCGCCAGAACCTCGGTATCTACCGCCAGCAAGTGATCGGCCGTAACAAGGTGATCATGCGTTGGCTGAGCCACCGTGGCGGCGCGTTGGACTTCCGCGAGTGGTGCGAAAAACACCCCGGCAAGCCGTTCCCGGTTTCCGTGGCCCTGGGCGCCGACCCGGCCACCATCCTCGGTGCCGTGACCCCGGTGCCCGACAGCCTGTCCGAATACGCCTTCGCTGGCCTGCTGCGCGGTAATCGCACCGAACTGGTGAAGTGCCGTGGCAACGACCTGCAAGTGCCGGCCACGGCTGAAATCATCCTCGAAGGCGTGATTCATCCGGGTGAAATGGCCGATGAAGGTCCTTACGGCGACCACACCGGCTACTACAACGAAGTCGATAGCTTCCCGGTGTTCACCGTCGAGCGCATCACCCATCGCATCAAGCCGATTTATCACAGTACCTACACCGGCCGTCCGCCGGATGAGCCGGCCATTCTGGGTGTGGCGCTCAACGAAGTGTTTGTGCCGATTCTGCAGAAGCAATTCCCGGAGATCACTGACTTCTACCTGCCGCCTGAAGGCTGCTCGTACCGCATGGCCATCGTGACCATGAAGAAGTCGTACCCAGGCCATGCCAAGCGGGTAATGCTCGGTGTGTGGTCGTTTTTGCGACAGTTCATGTACACCAAGTTCGTTATTGTCACCGACGACGACATCAATGCCCGCGACTGGAACGACGTGATCTGGGCCATTACCACGCGCATGGACCCCAAGCGCGACACGGTGATGATCGACAACACACCGATCGACTACCTCGACTTCGCCTCGCCGGTTTCAGGCCTGGGTTCAAAGATGGGCCTGGACGCCACTCACAAGTGGCCGGGTGAAACCACCCGCGAGTGGGGCCGGGTGATCGTCAAGGATGAAGCCGTCACCGCCCGTGTCGATGCGATCTGGAAAGAATTGGGAATAGATTGATGCGTGTAACCCTGCAACCTTCCGGCGCCGTGCTGGAGCTGGTCCCCGGCGAGCGAATCCTCGAAGGCGCGCGCCGCTTGGGCTACGAATGCCCCCAGGCTTGCCGCAACGGCGTGTGCCACGTGTGCGCCGCGTTGTTGGTGGAGGGCCGGGTGCAGCAGGCTGGTGAAGTGCGTGATCACGGCGAGTTCTACACCTGTATCGCCGAGCCGCTGGAAGATTGCATTGTGTTGTGGGATGGCGTGCTGGCGCCGGGAGAGTTGCCGTTGCGCAAGTTGTCGTGCCAATTGAGTGAATGCGTCGAGGTGGGTGGCGATGTGTGGCGCGTGCGCCTGCGTGCGCCGGCCGGCAAGGCGGTGCGTTACCACGCCGGGCAATACCTGATGATCGAGCGTGAGAACGGCGAGAAGTCAGCGTTTTCCCTGGCCTCGGCGCCCCACGCCGGGCGCGAGCTGGAGCTGCATGTACTGGCCCGCGAGGACAGCGCGCGCACCTTGCTTGAGCAGCTGCAACGCAACCAGATGGCGCGCGTCGAGCTGCCTTTTGGTGATACCCACCTGGCCGAGCTGCCGGATGGGCCGCTGGTGTTGATCGCTGCCGGTACCGGCATGGCGCAGATGCACAGCCTGATCGAACACTGTCGCGCTTCCGGCTTCAAACACCCGGTGCACCTGTACTGGGGCGTGCGCCGTCCGGAAGATTTCTACGAGATTGAGCATTGGGACCAGTGGTTGCAATTGCCCAACCTGTTCCTGCACAAGGTCGTCAGTGACCTGTGCGGCTGGGAAGGGCGCTGCGGGCTGTTGCATGAAGCGGTGTGCGAAGACATCACCGATCTCAAGGCTGTGCACGTCTACGCCAGCGGTTCACCGGCCATGATCTACGGCACGCTGGATGCGCTGGTCGAGGCTGGCATGGATGCGCACCAGATGCGTGCCGATGTGTTTGCCTACGCGCCACGCCCCTAAAAGCGTACGCCAGTGGTGACCATTGCCGCATTGAACCCCAGCAACACCAATTCCGCTGCCACCGGCCCGTAATGCGCGCCCACCGACGGAATGATCACCGGCGCCACGCCGAATCGGTTCAACGGGATCTTGTCGCGGTACTTGCCGCGATAACCCTGGATCGCCCCGCCTGTCAGCTTCAAATACACCGGATAGTCGGCCATGTCGTAGCGCTTGCCCGCATACGCGTAGTACGAACGCTGCCGAAACGAGTTGCGAAACGTCGCCCCGCCATACACAAAACCTGAGGCTTCATTGCGCTCCAGGCCGATCAGGTCCTGGTTGTTATTGTGCTCGGGGTCGGGCGCGAAGTGTCGGGTGTAGACGCTGGTCTGCGCGTACCAGAAGCCCTTGTCGTCTTCAGTGGCCGGCGCTTCGCCCGCCAACGCGGTGGTGGCCTGGGCCAGGAACAGCAGGCCAGGCAATCGGAATTTTTTCATGGGTGCGACCTCGGTAGTCGGTTTGATGGGCGGCTAGGTGGGTCGTGATCTGTGTCCTATTTTGACGGCTTGGCACGTTTCCAGGCTGAACCGGGGCTGAAAGTAGCGGGATTGGCCCCTGTAATCCTGACGAATGGGCCATTTTGCTTATGCATTCGCTTATGCTTTAAAGGTATTTAATTTGTTACATAAATATCCTTAAGCTATATCGCAACGGACTACCGACTCAATTACAACCACCAATAACTGACCGCCACCGCCCGCCAGCCGGATCGATCGTATGAACTCAGAGCACGACGTTCTGGTTTTTGATTCAAGGGGAGCGGTATGGGGAGCTACAAGCAACACGCGCTGTACTCGGCGATTTTGTCGGCCAATTTGCTGACCGCCCTGGGTTTCAATCCAGTCTTTGCGGCCGAAACGTCCGCCACCGATGTGCCCAAGCTCGACACCGTGATCGTCACCGGCACCCGCGCCCAAGAGCGCACGGCCAGTGCGTCGCTGTCGCCGATCGATGTGATTTCCGGCGACACCCTGCGCAGCACCGGTTCCGATGAGCTGGGGGCGGTGTTGGCGCGGCTGATTCCATCAATCAACTTCCCGCGCCCAAGCCTGGTGGACGGCGCCGAACTGGTGCGCCCTGCGCAGTTGCGCGGGCTGTCGCCGGATCAGGTGCTGGTGCTGGTCAATGGCAAGCGCCGCCACACCAGTGCTTTCGTCAACTTGGGTGGGGCGGTGGGCCGTGGCTCGGCGCCAGCGGATTTGAATGCGATCCCGCTGTCGGCGGTCGACCATATCGAAGTACTGCGCGACGGCGCCTCAGCGCGTTACGGCTCGGACGCGATTGCCGGGGTGATCAACGTGATCCTCAAGCATGCCGACCATGGCGGCTCGATCTCCTCCAAGTTCGGCGAGTACAAGAAGGGCGACGGCATCCAGCGCAATCTGAGTGGCAACACCGGCGTGGCATTGGGTGATAACGGCTTTATCAACCTCTCGGCCGAAGGCGCCGACAACGATTACACCAACCGCGCCGGCAAGGATTTCCGCTCAGCCAGCGTAGGCTCCACGACCTACGGCCAGCAGGTGTTTCGCCAGGGCGAGCCGGCCACCAACGAGGGCAAATTCCAGTTCAACTCGGAATATTCCTTCAATGATGCGGCCGAGTTCTACACCTTCGGCGGCTACAGCAAGCGTCGCGGCGAGACCGCGGCGTTCTACCGGGCGAGCAATGCGTCCAACAATATTCCGGCGCTCAATCCCAATGGCTACCTGCCGTTGATCAAGGGCAACCTGGAAGACACGTCGTTGGTGGTGGGCCTGCGCGGGCTGTTGGCCTATGACTGGCATTACGACCTGTCGGCCAACTACGGCAAGAACCAGTACGAGTTGAGCACCGAAACCATCAACACGTCCCTGGGCCTGGCCACGCCACGCAAGTTCGACAACGGCACCCTGAGCAACGACCAGAAGCAAGTCAGCCTGGACCTGTCCCGTGAATTCGACGTGGGCTTCCTGCCGTATCCGGTCTCCGTGGCCTTTGGCGGTGAATACCTGCGCCAGGGCTATGAAATTGAAGCAGGTGAGCCAGCGTCCTACTACCAGACCGGCAGTTCGGGCCTTGGCGGTTTCCGTGATGCCGACGCCGGCAGCAGTTCGCGCCACAACTGGGCGCAGTACCTGGACCTGGAAACCAACTTCACCGAAAAACTCAGCGCCTCGGCTGCCGTACGGCATGAGGATTACAGTGACTTCGGTTCCAACGTCAGCGGCTCGCTGTCGGCCCGCTACGACTTCACCCCGCAGGTGGCCTTGCGCGGCAGCATTTCCAACGGTTTCCGCGCGCCGTCCCTGGCTCAGCAGAACTTCGCGTTTACTTCGTCGCAGTTGATCGGCAGCGACATCCGCGAGGCCGGTACTTTCCCGGCCTCCAGCCAGATCGCGCGCCTGTTGGGCGCGGAGGACCTGAAGGCCGAGAAGTCGCGTAACTACAGCCTTGGCCTGGTACTGGAGCCCGCCGATGACCTGACCGTGACGGTGGACGTATACCGCATCGATATTCGTGACCGTATCAGCCTGTCGTCGAACCTCAACCTGGACCCGGCCACCCAGGCTTATCTGCGCGCCAATGGCGTGGGCAACATCAACTACACCACCGCCCGCTACTTCACCAACGCCACCGACACCAGCACCGACGGCGTCGATCTGGTGGCCAACTACCGCTACCAGTTCGATAACGGCATCCGCTGGAACAGCACCGTGGGCTACAACTACAACCACACCAAGGTCACCGACGTGAAGCCCAACCCGGCCATCCTCGACAGCCTGGGCGCCAACCTGGTGCGGGTGGACCGTCGTGAGAAAAGCGGTTTGCTGGGCGATACCACGCCGGAACACAAGTTGAGCCTGGGTAACGACTTCACCTTCGGCAATTGGGCGCTGCACAGCAACTTGGTGCGCTATGGTGAATTCACCAGCTACCAGGCCGACAAGGTCAACGACCAGACCTTCAAGGCGGCGTGGGTGCTGGATTTGTCGGCGGACTACAAGCTTAAGAACTGGACCTTCACCCTCGGAGGCGACAACGTCACCGATAAATACCCGGAAAAGGTCAATGCCTTCGCCAGCAGCGGCGGCAACCTCGCCTACAGCACTTTTTCGCCGTACGGTTACAGCGGCGCGTTTTATTACGGTAAAGTTGCTTACAACTGGTAACACACAGGAGGCGTCCCGCTATTCGCCATGACCGCCATTGAAACCGATCTTCTGCAATTGGCTTACCCTCCGCGGCTTGATCTTGGGCCGCAACTCACTCACGAACAATTGATGAGCTCGATGCAGGCCACCATGGCCCGGCATAAGGGTGGGCCGGTCTGGCTGTTTGCGTACGGTTCGCTGATCTGGCGCCCTGAGTGTTCGTCCACCGAGCGGATGCGGGCACGGGTCCACGGTTATCACCGGGGCCTGTACCTGTGGTCCCACGAGCACCGGGGCACACCGGAAATTCCAGGGTTGGTCTTTGGGCTGGATCGCGGCGGTTCCTGCAGCGGGTTTGCCTACCGCTTGCCGGAAGATCAGCTGGAGGCCTCGCTCTATGCCTTGTGGCAGCGCGAAATGCCTTATCCCTCCTACCGGCCGCATTGGCTCAGTTGCCGTCTCGAAGATGGCAGCACGGTGCAGGCGTTGGGATTCGTCTTGGAGCGGCACTTGCCCAGCTACGCCGGCAACTTGCCCGACATCGTGCTGAACCATGTGTTGCAAAGCGCTTGCGGGCGTTACGGCACCACTCGCGATTATGTCGAGCAGACCGTCAACGCCCTGCGTAGCCACGCCATGCCAGATAAGAACCTGGAGGCGCGGCTCAAGCGTTGTGCAAAGGGTGGCTCAGGCGCTTAACGCGCCGAGCTGACGCTGTTGGTGTGCCACAGCGTTGGGATCAGGAAGGCGATGGCCAAGATGCACGCGCCAATCAGCAGCACGAAACCGCCGTCCCAGCCGAAATGGTCCACGGTGTAGCCCATGGCCGCACTCGCCGCCACCGAACCGCCCAAGTAACCGAACAGACCGGTGAAGCCCGCAGCCGTGCCGGCGGCTTTCTTCGGTGCCAGTTCCAGCGCCTGCAGGCCGATCAGCATCACCGGGCCGTAGATCAGGAAGCCGATGGAGAACAGCGCGATCATGTCGACCATCGGGTTGCCTGGCGGGTTGAGCCAGTACACCAGGGTCGCCACCGTTACCAGCGCCATGAACACAATGCCGGTCAGGCCACGGTTGCCACGGAAGATCTTGTCCGACATCCAGCCGCACAGCAGTGTGCCTGGGATACCGGCCCATTCATAAAAGAAGTACGCCCACGAGGATTTATCCACGGTGAAGTGCTTGGCTTCTTTCAAGTAGGTCGGCGCCCAGTCCAGCACGCCGTAGCGCAGCAGGTAGACGAACACGTTGGCGAAAGCGATGTACCACAGCATTTTGTTGCGCAGCACGTACTTGACGAAGATTTCCTTGGCGCTGAATTCGTCTTCGTGGCTGGCGTCGTAGCCTTCCGGGTAGTCGTTCTTGTACTTCTCGATCGGCGGCAGGCCGACCGATTGCGGGGTGTCGCGCATGGTGATGAAGGCAAATGCCGCCACGGCCAGGGCCACGGTGGCCGGTACGTAGAAGGCTGCATGCCAGTCGTTGAACCAGGCCATGCCCAGCAGGAACAGCGGGCCGATCAGGCCGCCGCCGACGTTGTGCGCCACGTTCCATACCGAAACCACGCCGCCGCGTTCTTTCTGCGACCACCAGTGCACCATGGTGCGCCCACTTGGCGGCCAGCCCATGCCTTGGGCCCAGCCGTTGATGAACAGCAAAATGAACATCATGGTCACGCTGGACGTCGCCCAAGGTGCGAAACCGAAAATGAACATCACACCCGCTGAAACCAGCAGGCCGAAGGGCAGGAAGTAGCGTGGGTTGGAGCGGTCGGACACCAGGCCCATAAGGAACTTGGACAGGCCGTAGGCAATCGCGATGGCCGACATCGCCAGGCCCAGTTCGCCACGGGTATAACCCTCGTCGATCAAGTAGGGCATGGCCAGGGAGAAGTTTTTGCGCAGCAGGTAGTAACCGGCGTAACCGAAGAAAATACCGGCGAAGATCTGCCAGCGCAGGCGTCGGTAGGTACTGTCTATTTTTTCTTCAGGCAGGGGCGCCTGGTGGGCGGCAGGACGAAAGAAAGCAAACATTCAAGAGCTCCAAATTTCTTGTTTTGACTGCGGATGCGAATGTTACAGTTTCGTTACCGAAAATAGCATCGCCTCTTATCTGCAAACACAGGAAATGAGAGCAATTGCATGTTCTCTTACGAACATGTCGCGAATAGATAAGTGTGGGTCGTTTTGAGTTCTCGAGAGTGTTGGAGATCAAATGTGGGAGCTGGCTTGCCTGCGATAGCGGTCTATCAGTAGAAAATGTGTTAGCTGACCCACCGCTATCGCAGGCAAGCCAGCTCCCACAGGGATTGCATTCCAGGTCTGTTAGCGGGTTTGGACTACAACCTTGCCCACAGCCCGACGCTGCCCCAGGTCATTGATCGCCTGGGCGGCCTGCTCCAGCGGGTACACCTGCGACACCAGCGGCTTGAGCTTGCCTTCACCATACCAACTGAACAACTGCTGGAAATTCGCCGCATTGTCCTGCGGCTGGCGCTGGGCAAACGAACCCCAGAACACGCCGACCACCGCCGCACCCTTGAGCAGCGCCAGGTTCACCGGCAGCTCCGGGATGCGCCCGCTGGCAAAACCCACCACCAGCAGGCGGCCGTTCCAGGCGATGGCGCGGATGGCTTGGTCAAACAGATCGCCACCCACTGGGTCGTAAATCACGTCGGCGCCGTTGCCGTCGGTAAGGCGCTTGATCTCGTCTTTCAGGCTGGCTTCGCTGTAGTTGATCAGCTCATCGGCGCCCGCGGCCTTGGCCACGGCGAGTTTATCGGCGCTGCTGGCGGCAGCGATCACCCGCGCGCCCATGGCCTTGCCGATTTCCACGGCGGCCAGGCCCACGCCACCGGAGGCGCCGAGCACCAGCAGGGTTTCGCCGGGTTGCAGGTGGGCGCGTTGTTTCAGCGCGTGCATGGACGTGCCGTAGGTCATGCTGAAGGCGGCGGCGGTGTTGAAGTCCATGCTCGGCGGGATCGGCAGCACGTTGTAGCCGGGCACCGCGACCTGCTCGGCAAAGCTGCCCCAGCCGGTCAGCGCCATCACCCGGTCACCGACTTTGAGGTGGCTGACCCGTTCCCCGACTTCACTGACCACGCCCGCTGCCTCGCCACCCGGCGAAAACGGGAAAGGTGGCTTGAACTGGTACTTGCCCTCGATGATCAGCGTGTCCGGGAAGTTGACCCCGGCGGCATGCACGTCCAGCAGGATTTCGTTCTTCTTGATCGCTGGGCTGGCGACCTCTTCCAGCACCAGGGTTTCGGCAGGGCCGAAGGCTTTGCACAGCACAGCTTTCATCGGACTATTCCTTTTGGCGTCGTGGCCGATAAGTGTAGGAGGGTACGCCCGTGGGTCAACGAGCATGCCCCGGCCTGATAAGCCGCCATAAGCTTGTGCTCTGCCTTGCTAGCGTTATGCTACCCGGCAACCGAATGTGAGGAATGAACTGTGAAAGCGTGGATCCTGTTGATGCTGGCCCTGACGTTGCCGATGGCGGCCCAAGCCGAAGAAGCCAAAGAAGGCGAGGCGCCGAAGGTCAGCTATATCAGCCTGAGCCCGCCATTTGTGGGCAACTACGGCCTGGATGGCACGGCGAAGCTCAAGGTATTCAAGGCCGACATCGCTCTGCGCGTGACCGGCACCGAAGCCGCCGCTGCCGTCAAAGCCAACGACGCGCTGATCCGTAATCAGTTGGTGGCGCTGTTCACCCAGCAGACCAACGAGGCCATGAGCACCGTTGAAGGCAAGGAAAAACTGCGTCAGGAGGCCCTGAAGCAAACCCAGCAAGTGATGAATGACGAGACCGGCAAGCCGGTGGTGGAAGATCTGTTGTTCAACAACTTGATTATCCAGTAATCACCAATAGGGTGCGGTTTCAGGAAGCCAGGCTCTTCCTGAACCGCGCCAGTGCCACTGCAAAGAACACCAGCCCAATCCCCGCCAACGCCAGCAAATCCGGCCACACCACCCCCATCCCCGCATCCCGAAACAGAATCGCCGCACTCAAACTCACAAAATGCGTCGACGGCGAGCCCTGCATCACCCACTGCAACCACTCGGGCATGCTGTCCAACGGCGTACTGCCGCCGGAGAGCAGCAGCATCGGGATGATCACCGGAATCGCCAGCAGGCCGAACTGCGGCGTCGATCGCGCGAGCGTCGCCAGGAAAATCCCCAAGGCCGTACTGGCAAACAAGTACAGCGCCGTCACGAACAGAAACAGGCTCAACGACCCCGCCAGCGGTACGCCGAGCAACCCTTTGACCACCACTTCCAACGACAGCCAGGTACAGAGCACCACCACCAGCATGTTGCTCCAGATTTTCGCCAGCATGATTTCCAGCGCCGTCAGCGGTAGCACCAGCAGATGGTCGAGGGTGCCGTGTTCGCGTTCGCGCAGCAGGGCGGTGCCGGTCAGGATAATGGCGAGGATGGTGATGTTGTTGACGATCTGGATCACCGCCAAAAACCATCCACCCTCCAGGTTGGTGTTGAACAGCGCGCGCGTCGTGAGCAGGGCGGGCGCCTGGCTGGCGGCGGCTTGCCCGCTGTAGGTCAGCAATTCGCGCTGGAAAATCCGCCCGATGTAGCCCGCTCCCATGAACGCCTGGCTCATGGCCGTGGCGTCTACGTTCACCTGCACGCCGGGTTGGCGACCGGCCAGCAGATCAGCCTGAAAGTTCGCCGGCACATTGATCACGAAGGTGTATTCGCCGCTGTCCATGACCTTGTCCAACTGGTCGTAGGCCAGAGGGGTAGGCGCTTGAAACTCGGGCGGCTGCAGCGCTTCGGCCAGTTGCCGCGACAGCGAACTGTGGTCTTCATCGACAAACGCCACGCTGGCGTTGTGTACGCCAATCACCGAGCCGGCGGCGGGCATATAGATGGCGACGGTGAAGGCGTAGAACAGAAACAGCAGCAACACGCTGTCATGGCGCAGGCTGGTCAGTTCCTTAATGCCCAGGCGCAGAATATGCGCGAACTTATGCATCAGGCCTCCTGCTTCTTGAGCATGACCAGGCTCAGCCCGGTAAACCCGACAAAGAACCCGAACAGCGCCAAGCATTGCGGCCACAACTGGCGCAGGTCCAAGGCCTTGGTGAAGGTGCCCACGGCGACATCCAGGAAGTGCCCCGCCGGAAATAGCATGCCCATCAACGCCGCCGCGCCTTCCAGGGACGAGCGTGGCACGATCAGCCCGGAGAATTGAATGGTCGGCAGGCTGGTGATGATCATGGTGCCGAGGATCGCCGCGATCTGGGTGCGAGTGAACGCCGAAATCAGCAGGCCCATGCTGGTGGTCGCCAGCACATAGAGCAGGCCGCCGAACGCCAGCGTCAGGCCGCTGCCCTTGAACGGCACGCCGAACAGCCAGCGGTTCATCGCCACCAATACCGCCAGGTTGACCAGGCTCACGGCCAGGTACGGCGCCTGTTTGCCGAGCAGGAATTCCAGGCGCGTCAGGGGCGTGGCGTAGAAGTTGGTGATCGAGCCCAGTTCCTTCTCGCGCACGATGCCGAGGGCGGTGAGCATCGCCGGGATAAACGCCAGGATCAGCGCCATCACACCGGGGCCGATGGCGTTGACGCTGACCACGTCCTGGTTATAGCGAAAGCGCGTTTCCAGCTTGGCGGCTGCTGGATTGTTGCGCGGCAGGCTGCTCAGTTCGGCCAGTTGCTGAAGGTTTTCCTGGTGCACGGCCTCGACATAGTTGCGGCTGGTTTCCGCGCGAAACGGCATGCCGCCATCGAGCCAGGCGGCCACGCTGGGCTGGCGGCCAGCGTAGAGATCGCGGCCAAAGCCGGGTGGGATCTCCAGGGCCAGTTTGATTTCCGAACGTTGCAGGCGCCGGTGCAATTCAGTTGAGTCCTGAATCGGCGGTTGCTCGGCGAAGTAGCGTGAGCTTCGGAACGCCTCCAGGTAGGCGCGGCTTTGCGGCGTCTGGTCCTGGTCGTAGACGGCGAAGGCGAGTTTCTCCACATCCAGGGAAATGCCGTAGCCGAAGATCACCATCATGAACATCGCGCCCAGCAACGCGAAGGCCATGCGCACCTTGTCGCGCAGCAGCTCTTTGCCTTCGCGGCTGGCCACCGCCAATAGGCGGGCCAGGCTGAAACCGCGTTTGCTCACCGGCGGCGCGCTGGTTTCGCTGACGGTTGCGGCGGGCACCGTGGGCTCGGGTTCGCCTTGGGCCTGTTCCAGGCAGGTGACGAACGCCGCTTCCAAGGTGTCGCCCTGGAATTGTCGTTGCAGCGCTTGCGGCGTATCGCAGGCGAGCACCTTGCCCGCGTGCATCAGGGAAATGCGGTCGCAGCGCTGGGCCTCGTTCATAAAATGCGTGGACAGGAAAATCGTCACGCCTTGTTCGCGGGACAGCTCAATCAGCAATCGCCAGAAATCATCTCGCGCCGCCGGGTCGACGCCCGAAGTCGGTTCATCGAGGATCAGCACTTCCGGGCGATGCAGCACTGCCACGGCCAATGACAAACGTTGACGCAAGCCGAGGGGCAGCTCGCCGGACGGTTGTTCGGCCACGTCACCGAGATCGAAACGCTGGATCAGCTCATCGATGCGCGGGCCGCTGTCGGCCTTGGGCAAGTCGAACAGTTGCGCATGCAGCACCAGGTTCTGGCGCACGCTGAGTTCGCCATACAACGAGAAGCTTTGCGACATGAAACCCACGCGCTTGCGGGTCTCGAGGTCCTTGGCGTCCACCGGATTGCCCAGTAGCGTCGCGCTGCCTTCGGTAGCGGGCATCAGGCCGGTGAGCACCTTCATGGTGGTGGTCTTGCCGCAGCCGTTGGAGCCGAGGAAGCCGAAGATCTCGCCGCGGCCAATGGCGAAGCTGACCTTGTTCACGGCGGTGAAATCGCCGAAACGCAGGGTCAGGTCGTGAGCTTCGATGGCGATATCGGCGATATCGGCGTTGTCGCTTTGCCGCGGTGGAATCACCAGCGGCTGGTTGTCGTGGGCGCTGTCGCCCTGGAAGTGGGTGAACGCTCCGTCCAGTTTGCCGCTGGCGGTCGCGCCCGCCAATTCACGGCTTAGTCCTTCTGCAATCAGCTTGCCGCGATCGAGCATCAGGCAATGTTCGAATTGCTCGGCTTCTTCCATGTAGGCCGTGGCCACCAGCAGCGTCAGTTGCGGGCGTTCTTGGCGGACGCTTTCGACCAGTTCCCAGAAGCGCCGGCGTGACAGTGGGTCGACGCCGGTGGTGGGCTCGTCGAGGATCAACAGGTCCGGGTCGTGGATCAGCGCGCAGCACAGGCCGAGTTTCTGTTTCATCCCGCCGGAGAGCTTGCCGGCCGGGCGTTCTGCGAAGCGCGCAAGGTCGGTGGCCAGCAGCAGGTTGTGCATGCGCTGGTCGCAGTCGGCTTTCGACAGGCCAAACAACGTGGCAAAGAAACGGATGTTCTCGCTGATGGACAACTCGGGATACAAGTTGCCGCCCAGCCCTTGAGGCATAAAGGCGATACGCGGGTACAGGCTGTTGCGGTGGCGGCGGTCTTCAATCGCACCGCCCAGCACTTGCAGTTGACCGTCCTGGAGCTTTTTGACCCCGGCGATCAAGCCCAGCAGGCTCGACTTGCCCGCGCCATCCGGCCCGATCAACCCGCAACGCGTACCGGCCGGGAGGCTGAACGTGATGTCGAGCAGGGCCTGTTGCTTGCCATAGCGATGGTTGATCGCCGTGGCTTGCAGCGCCAGGGCGGTCATTGCAGGTTGGCCGGCCAGTCGATATCAGCCGTGCGCACGTAGCCGGCGCCGGGCATGCCGGGTTTGGCCTGGGGCACGGCGCTGGGTTGGGTCAGGCGCAGTTTGACGCGGAACACCAGTTTCTGGCGCTCGTCGCGGGTTTCCACTTCCTTGGGGGTGAACTGGGATTTGGCGGCGACAAAGCTGATCTTCGCCGGCAGCGGTTGGTTGGGCAGGGCGTCGAGCAGAATGCGCGCGTCGCTGCCGACGGTCAGGCGGCCGGTGACGGAGGCTGGCAGGTAGAGGTTCATGTATTGATCGTTGGGATCGATCAGCAACAGGACACGCCCGCCCGCGCCGAGCACTTCGCCCGGCTCGGCCAGGCGCAGTTGGATAATTCCGTCGATGGGCGCGCGCAGGCTGCTGTCGTCGATCTCGCTGGTGAGCTGGGCGACCTGGGCTTCGGCGGCGCCAATCGCCGCCTTGACCGAATTGACTTGGGCTTGCGCGGCAATCACGGCGGCGTTGCCGGTGTTCTGCCGCGCCTGCTGTTGGTCAATCAGCTGGCTGCTGGCGAAGCCGCGTTTGTACAGTTCCTGGGTGCGCTTGAGTTCCTGGTTGGCCAGCAGTTGCTCGCTCTGGCGCAGTTGCACGTTGGCCTCGGCGGCCGCGAAGTTTTCCTTGGCGCGCAGCACTTCGGCTTCGGCCTGGGCGCGCTGGGCTTCCAGCGTGCGGGTGTCCATGCGTGCGAGCAGTTGGCCTTTGAGGACCTTGTCGCCTTCGTCCACCCGCACCTCTGCCAGGCGCCCTGGGATCTTGGCGGCGATCTGCACTTCGGTGGATTCCAGGCGGCCGTTGCCCATGCTCAGGCCTTCGGGCAGGCGGTCCTGGGTGGAGCGCCAGTAACCGAAGCCGCCGGCGCCCAGCAACAGGGCAATGAGGGCGATGGCGAAAAGGCGTGAGGCGTGGTGGTTCGTCGACATGGCTGCTTCCTGCGGCATTAGCGTCCTAGTTTGAGCGGTTTGCCCCGGCGGGGCTTTGATACCGGTCAGTTAAAGCAAATTGATCACGGCGGCCCATTGCTCGGGCGTGACGGCCATCACTGAAAGGCGGCTGCCTTTTTGCACCAGGGGCAGTTCGGCAAGGGCGGCTTGTTGTTTGAGGTAGCCCAGGCCAAGCACGTTGGGGAAGGTCTGGACGTGGGCGACGTTGATCGCGCTCCACGGATTTTTTTCCGGGGTGGCCTTGGCGTCGAAGTAGTGGCTTTCGGGCTCCAGCGCGGTGGGGTCCGGGTAGGCCGCCTCGACGATTTTGCCGATGCCGGCAATGCCCGGCTCCGGGCAACTGGAGTGGTAGAAGAAAAATTGGTCACCCACCGCCATGGCTCGCAGGAAGTTGCGCGCCTGGTAGTTGCGAACCCCGTCCCAGCGCGCTTCGCCGAGCTTTTCCAGGCCTTTGATAGAGAGTTCGTCGGGCTCGGATTTCATCAGCCAATAGGCCATTTTTGGGCTCCTGAAAAAAGCAGTGGGCAAGTTGTCAGGCAATTTGATGACAAACCGACAGTCGGTTGGCGCCAAGGTTTGCGTGTTGGTTCACGTTACCGCAGAATGCCGGCTTTTAAAGCTTGACGCAGCTGCAACGGACTACTTTGGAACGTTGTTGTCATCGTGTACGAGGTGCCTGCAGGGGGGCAATCGATGCAACGTAAACCGGATTTACTATGGATTTTGGTGATTTTGTTTGGTCTGGGCGTCGTGACCACCGGGTATGCCCAAAGCTTGTGGTCGAACAAGACCGATGCGCCCGTTGAACTGGCTCAGCAGCAGCCGCAACCGTTCAAACGCTGACTCTTCTTTCTAAGGCGCCGCTGATTCCAGTGGCGTCTTCGCACTATACCAATGCTTATCGGTGACGGTGCCCGCCAACGGCACATCCCAGCTTGCCTGTATCAATCGATCGACCTTCTGACATTCATGGGCCAGGCCAAGCAATGTCGGCTTGCGCCAGCTTTGGCGGCGCGCCAGGTAAGCCAGGCTGCGATCGTAGAACCCGCCGCCCATGCCCAGGCGTCCACCGGCATCATCGAACCCCACCAACGGCAACAGCACCAGGTCCAAGGCCCAGACTTTGCGCTGGCGGCTGATATTCACTCGTGGCTCCAGGATGCGAAAGCGATTGGGCAGCAGCTTTTCCCCAGGCCGCACGCGCTGGAACACCATCTTGGTCCGTGGCCAGGCGCTGAGCACCGGCAGGTAAGTGGCCTTGCCCCGGCGCTGGGCGGCGCGCAGCAGCAGGCGCGGATCGATTTCACCGTCCGTCGGTAGATATAAAGAGATATGTTTGGCCCGGCGAAACAGCGGGTGCTGTGCCAGTTGCCGATACAGGCCCTGGGCGGCCTTGCGCTGCTCGCTCGGCGTGAGGGCGCGGCGGGCTTTGCGCAACATGCGTCGAAGTTGCGGACGGGAAAGCGGCGCAGGTTCGGTCATGGTTTCCGGCTCATAAAACAATGCCAGTCCGAGGACTGGCATTGAGTTTGGGAATTCAGGCTCCCCGACAGAGCCGCTGTCGACTTAGCCCTTGAACCCGAAAGTTCAAGGTGGAAGATGCAGTAGGCTTTAAGGCTTTCCGTCTAGCGGACATGCACACCAGCCCAACGTGCAACTTCCAGGGTAGTGCGAATCGGCTCAGGGACATCGCCGACTGGCAAACACGCCAGGGAGTGGGGCGAGTATACCTTAAACCGTCGCGGCAATCAGCCCTTGGGTGCGTCTGAATCGCTGGAAAGCACCAGATCGACACGCTCCAGCAGGTCACGCACCTGCTCACGCGTCGAGCCGCTGGCCTGCACGTCAGGGCGTTCCTGCTTATGCAGCAGATCGTGGGTAATGTTCAGCGCGGCCATCACGGCGATACGGTCGGCGCCGATCACTTTGCCGCTGCTGCGGATTTCACGCATCTTGCCATCCAGGTAGCGGGCGGCGCTCACCAGGTTGTTGCGCTCTTCCTGGGGGCAGATGATCGAATATTCTTTATCGAGGATCTGCACGGTGACGCTATTGCTTGAACTCATGAGTCTTGCTCCAGGGCCTTCAGGCGCGAAATCATCGATTCGACCTTACGCCGGGCGATTTCGTTTTTTTCAATGAGGTGAGCGCGTTCCTCGCGCCAGGTCTTTTCCTGAGCTAATAGGAGTCCGTTTTGGCTCTTTAGTTGCTCGACCCGGGTAATTAGCAATTCGAGTCTGGCCATCAGCGCTTGCAGGTCGGTGTCTTCCATTGGGTTCCACTGGATTTGTCTGATGAATGGCAACTGCAGGATAAACGATCTGACGCCCTTGATAGTCTTGGTACGTCTGCCGGTGCTAGGATACAGCGCTCCATTCTAGACATTGCGCCGTCTGGCGCCTAGCTCACCATGCCTATTCAGAACTCCCCGTACGACGCTTTTTCCAAACTGCTGAGCACCAGCGGCCACCCTTGCTCGCCTGCTGAACTGCACGGCGTATTGCTGGGCCGTAGCTGCACCGGCGTTGGCTTTGATGCCGACAACTGGCTGGCTGACGTGGCCGAGCTGCTTGAGACCGAGCCGACCGACAACGTGCGTAACGCGCTGATCGGCCTGCAAGAGATGGTCAAGGGCGAGCTGACCGGTGATGACGTCACCGTGGTCCTGCTGCTGCCGACCGACGACGCACCGCTCGCCGAGCGCGCCGCTGCCCTGGGCCAATGGTGCCAAGGCTTCCTCCACGGCTTTGGCGTCAACGCCGGCGGCCTGGAACTGAGCACCGACGCCAAGGAAGTGTTGCAGGACCTGGCAGCGATCTCCCAGGTGCAAGACGCTCTGGAAGAGTCCGAAGACGGCGAAGGCGATTACATGGAAGTCATGGAATACCTGCGCGTCGCGCCGCTGCTGCTGTTCACCGAGACCAAGAAGTCCGCTGAGCCCGCTGCGCCCAAGCCTTCGCTGCACTAAGAAAGGAAGCCCATCTGCCCATGATCCATATCCCCCGAGCGGAATACACCCGACGCCGCAAGGCGCTCATGGCGCAGATGGAACCCAACAGCATCGCGATCCTGCCGGCCGCCGCCGTGGCGATCCGCAACCGTGATGTCGAACACGTGTACCGCCAGGACAGTGACTTCCAGTACCTGAGCGGTTTCCCCGAGCCGGAAGCGGTGATCGTACTCATGCCCGGTCGCCAGCACGGCGAGTACGTGCTGTTCTGCCGCGAGCGCAACGCCGAACGCGAACTGTGGGACGGCCTGCGCGCCGGCACCGAAGGCGCGATCCGTGACTTTGGCGCCGACGACGCGTTCCCCATCACCGATATCGACGACATCCTGCCCGGCCTCATCGAAGGTCGCGATCGGGTGTACTCGGCCATGGGCAGCAATGCCGAGTTCGACCGGCACCTGATGGAATGGATCAACGTGATCCGCTCCAAGGCCCACCTGGGCGCCCAGCCGCCGAACGAATTCGTTGCCCTGGATCATCTGCTCCACGACATGCGCCTGTATAAATCGGCGGCAGAAGTGAAGGTGATGCGCGAGGCCGCGCGAATCTCCTGCGCGGCCCACGTGAAGGCGATGCAAGCCAGCCGCGCCGGCCTATATGAGTTCAGCCTGGAAGCCGAACTGGATTATGAGTTCCGCAAAGGCGGCGCGAAAATGCCGGCCTACGGCTCCATCGTCGCCGCCGGGCGCAACAGCTGCATCCTGCATTACCAGCAGAATGACGCGCTGCTCAAGGACGGCGACCTGGTGCTGATTGACGCCGGTTGCGAGATTGACTGCTACGCGAGCGACATCACTCGCACCTGGCCGGTCAATGGCAAATTTTCGCCGGAACAGAAGGCGATCTACGAAATTGTGCTGGCTTCCCAGGAGGCCGCGTTTGCCGAGATCGCTCCGGACAAGCATTGGAACCAGGCGCATGAGGCCACCGTGCAGGTGATTACTGCCGGTCTGGTGAAGCTGGGGTTGCTGCAGGGTGACGTCGACGAGCTGATCGCCAGCGAAGCCTATAAAGCCTTCTACATGCACCGCGCCGGCCACTGGCTGGGCATGGATGTGCATGATGTGGGCGAGTACAAAGTGGGCGGTGAATGGCGGGTGCTGGAAGTCGGCATGGCGCTGACCGTAGAGCCGGGCATTTATATTTCGCCGGACAACCCGAATGTGGCAAAGAAATGGCGTGGCATTGGCGTACGCATCGAGGACGACGTGGTAGTGACCAAGCAAGGCTGTGAAATCCTGACCGGTGGCGTGCCCAAGACCGTCGCTGAAATTGAAGCGCTGATGGCGGCTGCCCGATGAGCCGGGTCAACCTGGCAATCATTGGCGGCGGCCTGGTCGGCGCCAGCCTGGCGCTGGCGTTGCAGGCTGGGGCCAAGGCGCGCGGCTGGAAGATCGTGCTGATCGAACCTTTTGCGCCGGGCGACAGCTACCAGCCGAGCTACGATGCGCGCTCTTCGGCGCTGTCCTACGGCGCGCGGCAGATCTATCAGCGTTTGGGCTTGTGGCAGGACATTTCGCGCCGCGCCGAACCGATCAAGCAGATCCATGTGTCCGACCGTGGGCGTTTCTCCACCGCGCGCTTGTCTGCCATGGAAGAGGGCGTACCGGCCCTCGGCTATGTGGTGGAAAACGCCTGGCTGGGCCAATGCCTGTGGCAAGGCCTGGACAAAGACGTGGTCAGCTGGCGTTGCCCGGCCGAAGTCACGCGCATGGAGCCGCTGCCCGATGGCTACCGCCTGACCCTCAATGATGAAACCGTTCTGGAATGCGACCTCGCCGTGCTGGCTGACGGTGGCCGTTCCGGCTTGCGCGAGCAATTGGGCATCGGCGTGAAAACCCGCCCGTACAACCAGAGCGCGTTGATCGCCAACATCACCCCCAGCGAATCCCATAACGGCGAAGCCTTCGAACGTTTCACCGACGAAGGCCCGATGGCCCTGTTGCCGCTGCCGGACAACCGCTGCGCGCTGGTGTGGACGCGCATCGGCATGGATGCCCAGCGCCTGGCCAATCTCGATGAGCGCAGCTTCTTGAGTGAATTGCAGGGCGTATTCGGCTACCGCCTGGGCACGCTTAAGCAAGTGGGCGCCCGTCATCTGTACCCGCTGACATTGGTGGAAGCGGAGGAGCAAGTACGCTCGCACTTGGCGATTCTCGGCAATGCCGCTCACAGCTTGCACCCGATTGCCGGGCAGGGCTTCAACCTGTCGCTGCGCGATGCGAATGCGCTGGCCGAGGCCTTGCTGGCCGGACCGCAGGTGCCAGGTGACCTGGCGACCTTGCAAGGCTATCGCGAGCGTCAGCGCCTGGACCAGAAGCTCACCGTGGGCTTCTCCGATCAGGTCACGCGCCTGTTTGGCAGCGCCCAACCGCTGGTCGCCCTGGGCCGCAACATGGGCCTGCTGGGCCTGGACTTGCTGCCGCCGGCCAAGCGCTGGTTCGCCCGTCAGGCCATGGGCCTGGGTACACGTCCCGATGCGTAACTGGTTGATCCAACGTGTGGGCAAGGCGCGGTTATTGCGTTGGTTCCTGAGCCTGTACCCGCCGTACCTCGGCGCGGGTGTACGGGTGCAAGAACTGAGCGCGGATTTCCGGCATGTCAAAGTGCGCATGGGCCTGGGCTGGTACAACCGAAATTACGTCGGCACACAGTTTGGCGGCAGCCTGTATTCGATGGTCGACCCGTTCTACATGCTGCTGTTGATGGAAAACCTGGGCCGCGACTACATCGTGTGGGACAAGGCGGCGAGCATCGATTTCATCTCGCCGGGCAAAGGCCCGGTGTATGCCGAGTTTTCCATCGATGATGCCTTGCTCGATGAGATCCGCCGGCAGACCGAAGGGGGCGACAAGTACCTGCCCCACCTCAAGGTCCAGATTCATGACGGCTCCGGCACCCTGGTGGCGCGGGTCGACAAAACCCTTTACGTGCGGCGCAAGCCGCCAGCGAGACAGGCTTAAAGCATGGACATGCGCGCAGATGTGCTGATTGTCGGGGCCGGAATGGTCGGAAGCGCCCTGGCGCTGGCGTTGCAGGGCAGTGGCTTGCAGGTGCTGCTGCTCGACGGCAGCCCGCTGAGCGTCAAGCCGTTCGACCGCGAGGCCGCATTCGAACCCCGCGTGAGCGCCTTGTCGGCCGCGAGCCAGCGTATCCTTGAACGTCTGGGCGTATGGGACGGGATTGTGTCGCGCCGTGCAAGCCCTTATGGCGAGATGCAAGTGTGGGACGGCAGCGGCACCGGGCAGATCCATTTTTCCGCCGCCAGTGTGCATGCCGAAGTGCTGGGGCATATCGTCGAGAACCGCGTGGTGCAGGATGCGCTGCTCGACCGTCTGCACGACTGCGACCTGGGCCTGCTGGCCAATGCACGCCTGGAACAGATGCGCCGCTCCGGCGATGACTGGCTGCTGACCCTGGCCGACGGCCGCACGCTGCGCGCGCCGTTGGTGGTGGCTGCCGATGGCGCCAATTCCGCTGTGCGCCGCCTGACCGGCACCGCGACCCGCGAATGGGATTACCTGCATAACGCCATCGTCACCAGCGTGCGCAGCAGCCAGCCGCACCAGCGCACCGCGTGGCAACGCTTTACCGACACCGGCCCATTGGCGTTCTTGCCGCTGGTGCGAGAGGGGCAGGAAGATTGGTGTTCGATCGTCTGGTCGACCACGCCGGCCGAGTCCGAGCGCTTGATGGCGCTGGATGATGAAAGCTTCTGCCGTGAGCTGGAGCGCGCCTTCGAAGGGCGGCTCGGCACGGTGCTGAGCGCCGACCCGCGCGTCTGCGTGCCACTGCGCCAGCGTCACGCCAAGCGCTATGTGGCCGAAGGCCTCGCGTTGATTGGCGACGCGGCGCACGTGATCCATCCCTTGGCGGGGCAGGGCGTGAACCTGGGGTTCCTGGATGCGGCGACACTGGCTGAAGTCTTGTTGTCGGCAACCGAGCGCGGCGAGCGCCTGGCGGATGTAAAGGTGCTGAGCCGCTACGAGCGTCGACGCATGCCGCACAACCTGGCGTTGATGGCGGCGATGGAAGGTTTTGAGCGACTGTTCCAGGCCGATCAACTGCCGCTGCGCTGGTTGCGCAACGCTGGATTGAAAATGGTCGACCAGATGCCCGAGGCCAAGGCCGTCTTTGTGCGCCAGGCGCTGGGTCTGACCGGCGACCTTCCGGAGCTCGCCAAACCCTGAGGTTGAAATGCTATCCCCTGTGGGAGCCGGGCTTGCCCGCGATGAGGCCATAAGCCGCACTGCAAATCCTGGCCATGCAACATCTGGTAACGCCTCCACCAAGCGCTACCAAATGTGAGTCCTTATCATTTGCCCTCTTTTTGCAAATGAGAGACCGCACCCATGTTGGCACCCAAGCGCCTCCTGACTGCCCTGGCACTCACCCTGATCGGCAGCACCACCGTGCAGGCCGCCGACGAAGTGGTGGTCTACTCCTCGCGCATCGACGAACTGATCAAGCCGGTGTTCGATGCCTACACCCAGAAAACCGGCGTACAGGTGAAGTTCATCACCGACAAGGAAGCCCCGCTGATGCAGCGCATCAAGGCCGAGGGCGAAAACGCCACCGCCGACCTGCTGCTCACCGTCGACGCCGGCAACCTCTGGCAGGCTGAGCAAATGGGCATCCTGCAACCGTTCACTTCCTCGGTGATCGACAAGAACATTCCCCTGCAATACCGCTCGTCCAAACACACCTGGACCGGCTTGAGCCTGCGCGCGCGGACCATCGCCTATTCCACCGACCGGGTAAAACCGGGCGACCTCACCACCTACGAAGCCCTGGCCGACAAACAGTGGGAAGGCCGCCTGTGCCTGCGCACGGCGAAAAAGGTCTACAACCAGTCGCTGACCGCCACCCTGATCGAAACCCACGGCGCCGCCAAGACCGAAGAAATCGTCAAGGGCTGGGTGAACAACCTGTCCACCGACGTGTTCTCCGATGACATCGCCGTGCTGGAGGCCATCAATGCCGGGCAGTGCGATGTGGGCATCGTCAACACCTACTACTACGGCCGCTTGCACAAGCAGAGGCCGGAGCTGGCGGTAAAGCTGTTCTGGCCGAACCAGGGCGACCGTGGCGTGCATGTGAACCTGTCGGGCATCGGCCTGACCCAGCACGCACCGCACCCGGAAGCTGCCAAGGCACTGATGGAGTGGATGACCACGCCTGAGGCGCAGAAGATCTTTGCCGACGTGAACCAGGAATTCCCGGCCAACCCGGCCGTACCGCCCTCGGCGGAAGTCGCGAGCTGGGGCAAGTTCGTGGCGGACACCTTGCCGGTGGAAGTGGCGGGCAAGCGCCAGGCTGAGGCGATTCGGTTGATGGATAGGGCTGGCTGGAACTAAATTTTTAAAACGCCGCAGATCGAAATGTGGGAGCGGGCTTGCTCGCGAAAGCGTCGTGTCAGTCGATACATGTGTGGCTGATACACTGCATTCGCGAGCAAGCCCGCTCCCACATTGGTTAGCGGCGCCTTGAAAATATTTATTATTCTGAGAGTTTCTCATTGGCCCACCCCGCCCAACGCCGTTGGTACCTGCCGGTCTTCACCGTCGCTGCCCTGGTGCTGCTGCCGCTGAGCGTGCTGTTACTGTCCTGGCAAAGCATCGATGCACAAATCTGGTCCCACCTCTGGGAAACCCAGATGCCGCGCCTGCTCGGCAACACCCTGACCCTGGTGTTGGGTGTCGGCGTCGGCGTGACCCTGTTGGGTGTGAGCCTGGCCTGGCTGACCAGCCTCTGCGAGTTCCCCGGCCGGCGCTGGCTCGATTGGGCGTTGATGCTGCCGTTCGCCATTCCCGCGTACGTCCTGGCTTTTGTGTTTGTCGGCTTGCTGGATTTCTCCGGCCCGGTGCAAACCCTGCTGCGCGAATGGTTTGGCAGTGGCTTGAGGCTGCCTCGGGTGCGTTCCACCGGCGGTGTGATCATCGTGTTGGTGCTGGTGTTCTATCCCTACGTTTATCTATTGGCGCGCACGGCGTTTCTGGCCCAGGGCAAAGGGCTGATGGAAGCGGCGCGGGTGTTGGGGCAATCGCCGTGGCGAGCGTTCTGGCATGTGGCCCTGCCCATGGCGCGGCCGGCGATTGGCGCCGGGGTGGCGTTGGCATTGATGGAGACCCTGGCGGATTTTGGTGCGGTCTCGGTGTTCAACTTCGATACTTTCACCACCGCCATCTACAAGACCTGGTACGGCTTTTTCAGCCTGTCCAGCGCGGCCCAGTTGGCCAGCCTGTTGCTGCTGGTGGTGATGCTGGTGCTGTATGGCGAGCGGCGCGCACGGGGCGCCAGTCGACCGAGCAACGAGCGGCCACGGGGTAAGGCGCTGTATCACCTGCGCGGGTTCAAGGCGGCAGCGGCGAGTAGTTGGTGTGGGCTGGTGTTCGCCTGTGCCTTTGTGATCCCGATGCTGCAACTGGTTGCCTGGTTCTGGCAGCGCGGTCGCTTCGACCTGGATGAACGCTACTCCGGCCTGATTGTGCACACGCTTTATCTGGGCGGGATCGCTGCCCTGATCACGGTCAGCGTGGCGCTGGTGCTGGCATTCGCCAACCGGCTGGCGCCGACGCGGGCGATCCGCTCCGGCATCAGCCTGGCCAATGTCGGTTATGCGTTGCCGGGTTCGGTGTTGGCGGTGTCGATCATGTTGGCGTTCAGCTATCTGGACCGCGAACTGGTGGTGCCGCTGTCCGGCTGGCTCGGCGGGGCGGGCAAACCATTGCTGTTGGGCAGCCTGTCGGCGTTGGTGCTGGCGTATCTGGTGCGTTTCCTGGCGGTGGCCTATGGGCCGTTGGAAAACAGCCTGGCGCGCATCCGGCCCTCCTTGCCGGAAGCTGCGCGCAGTCTTGGCGTCAGTGGCCCGCGACTGTTTTGCAAAGTGTATCTGCCGTTGCTGCTGCCGGGGACCTTGAGTGCGGCACTGCTGGTGTTTGTCGATGTGCTCAAGGAAATGCCCGCGACCCTGCTGATGCGCCCGTTCGGCTGGGACACGCTCGCCGTGCGGATCTTTGAAATGACCAGTGAAGGTGAATGGGCACGGGCCTCTTTGCCCGCGTTGACGTTGGTGTTGGTCGGCCTGTTGCCGGTGATCGGGCTGATTCGACGCTCCGCCCGGCAAATCGGTTAGGTGCCAGTCCTACGGCTTGCGGCTACAATGCGCGACATTCGGTGCGCTTCGTCTTTCGGAGCGGGTCGCTGGGCGTGGCTGCAGGCCTTGTAATTCAAGGTGTTCAGCGCGAACAGTAGCTCCGCGCACCTTCGCCACGCCCGGAAGGAGAAACCCATGGGACAGCGTACGCCTCTGTATGACCTGCATCTCGCCCTCGGCGCGAAAATGGTCGATTTTGGCGGTTGGGATATGCCTCTGCACTACGGCTCGCAGGTTGAAGAACACCACCAGGTGCGACGTGACTGCGGGGTGTTCGATGTATCTCATATGACCGTGATCGATGTCACCGGCCCCCAGGCCAAGGAATGGCTCCAGTACCTGCTGGCCAATGATGTCGAACGCCTGCACGGCTGCGGCCGTGCGTTGTACAGCGCCATGCTCAACGAAAAGGGCGGCGTGGTGGACGACATGATTGTCTACCGCACCGAAGCTGCCTATCGCCTGGTGGTGAATGCCGCCACCCGTGATCAGGACATGGCCTGGATGCACGCGCAACTGGGCAGTTACCAGGTGCAACTGCATGAACGCCCTGAGCTGGCCATGCTTGCCATCCAAGGCCCCCACGCCCGGCAGAAGATTGCCGAGCTGGTGACCCAGTCGCGCGGCGCGCTGATTCACCAGCTCAAACCCTTCGAAGGCCAGGCCGACGGCGATTGGTTTATCGCGCGTACGGGTTACACCGGCGAAGATGGTCTGGAAATTGTCCTGCCGGCCGAACAGGCGCCGGGCTTTTTCAACGACCTGGTAGGTGCCGGTATTTCCCCCATCGGCCTTGGCGCCCGCGATACCCTGCGTTTGGAAGCCGGTATGAACCTCTACGGTCAGGACATCCATCAGGATGTTTCGCCTTTGGCGTCGAACATGGCCTGGAGCATTGCCTGGGAGCCTGCCGAACGCAATTTCATCGGTCGCGCCGCGCTGGAAGCAGAAAAAGCGGCAGGTGTGCAGTTCAAACTGGTCGGGCTGGTACTGGAAGAGCGTGGGGTTCTACGCGCTCACCAGGTGGTTCGTATCGCCAATATTGGCGAAGGGGAGATCACCAGTGGTAGTTTCTCTCCTACGCTGAGCAAATCCATTGCCCTGGCGCGAGTACCGACGGCAACCGCTGATCGGGCCGAAGTGGAAATCCGCGGCAAGTGGTACCCGGTTCGAGTGGTCAAACCGACCTTCGTGCGCCATGGCAAAACCTTGATCTAACCTATTTCCGGCAGGCCAATGGCCGCTGACATTACTTCTTGAGGACACAGATTATGAGCGATATCCCTGCCGACCTGCGTTTTGCCGAAAGCCACGAATGGGCACGCCTGGAAGCTGACGGCACCGTGACCGTCGGTATTTCCGACCATGCTCAGGAAGCGTTGGGTGATGTGGTGTTTGTTGAGCTGGCCGAAGTGGGCGCGCAGTTTGACGCTGCCGGCCAAGCGGGTGTGGTTGAGTCGGTGAAGGCCGCCTCGGACATCTACGCTCCGGTTGCAGGCGAAGTGATTGCCGTCAATGAAGAGCTGAGCGGTAGCCCTGAGCTGCTGAACTCCGACCCGTACGGCGCGTGGATCTTCAAGCTCAAGCCGAGCAACCCGGCTGATCTGGAAAAACTGCTGGATGCTGCTGGCTACAAAGCCGCCATCGGCGAGTGATTCTGTTGCGGGAGCCGGTTATCCGGCTCCCGCAATGTGCTTTCAGCGCTGTAGAACCGCTTTCACTGCCGCTACCGACCGCTCCACATCCGCCTCCGTCATCGCCGTGAACATCGGCAACGACACGATCAAACGACCGACCTTTTCTGCCACCGGGAACATGCCTTCCTTGAAGCCCTGTGCCCGATAAAGACTCAGCAGGTGGATCGGCGGGTAGTGATAGCCAATGCCGACGCCGTGGGCCTGCATCTGCTCCATGAAGGTGGCGCGGGCCGGCAGGCCGTCCTGACGCTCTGGCAGCACCAGTTGGAACAGGTGCCAGTTGCTGTTTTCGAAGTCGGCCGGTGGCAGTTGTGCGCCGTACAACGCTTCAAAATCACTGCCAAAGCACTTGAAGTAGTGTCGCGCCAGGTTCTGGCGATGCGCGGTGATCTTCTCGATATGAGCAAACTGCCCCAGGCCAATGGCGGCGGCGATGTCGGTCATGTTGAACTTGCCGCCCAGCACATCTACATCCAAGCCATCGAAGCCGGTGCGGGTGACGCCCTGCAGGCGATACTTTTCGGCCAGACGCGCTTCCTCGGCATTGTTCAACACCAGGCAACCGCCCTCGGAAGAGGTGATGTTCTTGTTGGCCTGGAAGCTGAACGACACGAAATCACCGGTGGCGCCGATGCGCTCGCCATCCCAGCTTGAACCCAATGCCTGGGCAGCGTCCTCGACGATACGCAGGTTGTACTTGTTCGCCAGTGCATACAGCATCGGCATGTCCAGGGGCAGGCCGGCCAGGTAAACCGGGATGATCGCCTTCGTGCGCGGGGTAATCGCCGCCTCCACCTGAGCCAGGTCGATGTTGCGGGTGATCGGGTCGATATCGGCAAACACCGGCGTGGCGCCGACTTCCAGAATCACGTTGGCCGTGGCCACCCAGGAGATCGGCGTGGTAATGACTTCATCGCCCGGCCCGATACCGGCAATGCGCAGGGCAATCTCCATGGTGCAGGTGCCCGAGTTGAAGGTGCGCACCGGCCGGCCGCCAAAGTATTCCGACAGCTGAGCCTCGAATGCCTGCACCTTCGGCCCGCTGGTGATCCAGCCCGAGCGCAGTACATCGCCGACCGCCGAGATGGTGGCTTCATCAATGGTGGGTTTGGAGAAAGGCAGGAAAGGCTGTTGGCTCATGACGACGAAGGCATCCGTTTCAGATTGGCGATGAGTAAGCGATCAGTACCGGTATGGTTACACGGTGTGACTGAATATAGCCTGTCGCCTGTGAATGAATCGTCAGTGTTTAAGTAAGAAATGCCGCTTCAACAGCGGCATTCTCTACGGGCTTTAGAAGGCGTAGCGCGCTTCCAGGAACACATTTTGTTCCTTGAGCTTGCCTTTGAGTTGTTCATCCCTGGCGTTCACACGGTTTGCGAATGTGTTGTAGCCGGTTTCAACATCGCCCATGGCGATATATCGATAACCAGCCCCCAGTGTGATTTGCTCACTGACCTTGGCTTCAAGTCCCATGCCCACACTGTAGGCAAAGTTGTGCTGGCGATTATTGGCAAAGCGACGGGTCTCGTTGGTTTGATAGCCTTCGGCTTCAATGCGAGCGACACCCACGCCGGCCATGCCGTAGAACGATAACCATGGGTTGATCGGGATGTCTTTATAGCCATTGAGCATCAAGCGTTGGCTCTGGACGTGCATGCTGTTGACGTTGGCATTGAAGGGGGCCCAGTAGGATTTGAATGTCGAGTTGTTCGGCATTGTGTATTCCCCTTCCAGGCGCCAGCCATTCTCAAAGGCGTAACCTGCGGCGAAAGAGGCTACGAATGACTTGGTGCTATCTGGGGCGTCCACTCGTTCAGTCACACGAGGGCTGGTGAGCAGCGAGCTGGAAAGGTTCTGGCGGGCGTTGTTGAATTTTGCTGATCCGTACCAGCTTTCTGCCTGGGCGTAGGAGGTCGCAAATGCAGAGAGCAGCAGTACGTAGGCAATCTTGTGCATGGGCAGTGATTCGCTTTATTTAAAAAGGAACCCATAGCTTGTTGCCCAGCAGAATGAGGCTCGACAGGACTTCTCTGTACTCCACATTGAAAGCAGGAACCTATGCGTAGTACTCGGCGGGTATAACCGTAGGAAATGAAGGCAAAAAAATGCCGCTGTTCAAAGCGGCATTTTTTATCGAGCCCGAGTTATTCGGTAACGGCGTTTTTCGCGAGGATGGCGTTGGCCAGCTCCATATCCGTGGCTTGCAGGCCAGGGTTATCGGCGCGGACTTTCTGCATCGCGGCTTCCAGGTATGGGCCACGGATGCCGCCATCGCTGGCAACAAAGCTGCCTGCGTCGTCTTGCGCGGCGACCACCAGCTTGTGGTCCTTGAACGTCAGGTATGTCGAGCCGGTAGTGGCGCCGGACGAGATGACGTTGCGCCAGAAACTGTCGGCCATGGCTGAACCGACAGGGAGGGAAAGCACAGCAAGGGTTGCGACAGCATATTTAAGACGCATGATGGGTGACTCCGGGTGGGTTATCTGTACTTTATGATTGTAGTTAGTCCAACCGAGTTCCATCACTGACTAAACAGTTTCAACCCTTAACACCACACCTTCCTGGGCAACTACCCGGACTTGAGCGCCTACGGGGCTGTCCGGGCCAGTGACCATCCACACGCCGTCACCCACCTTTACCTTGCCCCGACCGTCCACAATCGCCTGATGCACCACGAAGGTGCGGCCGATCAGTTCCGAGCCGCGCTCGTTGAGGCCAGGCTGGTCGCTGGCTTTGGCACTGCTGCGCTGGCGCTTCCACCAATACACGGCTGTGACGATCGACAGCACGGCAAACAGTAGCAGTTGCCACTCCAGCCCCAAGGGTGGCACCAAAAACTTGATCACACCCACGGCCGCCGCCGCGATGCCCATCCACAGCAGGTAACCACCGGCGCCGAATACCTCAAGGATCAACAACACCGTACCCAGTGCCAGCCAATCCCAAAACGACAGATGCTGCAGGAAATCCCACATGGCGCTGGCCTCAGCCTTTCTTGTTGTCGAACGTTGCCTTGACGATCTCGCCGATACCGCCGACTGCACCGATCACCTGGCTGGCTTCCAGCGGCATCAGGATGACCTTGCTGTTGTTGGCCGATGCCAGCTTGCCCAGCGCATCGATGTATTTCTGTGCGACAAAGTAATTGACCGCCTGCACGTTGCCCGACGCAATCGCTTCCGATACCACCTGGGTCGCTCGGGCTTCAGCTTCGGCCTGACGCTCGCGGGCTTCGGACTCAAGGAATGCCGCCTGCCGGCTACCTTCGGCCTCCAGGATTTGCGCCTGCTTTTTGCCTTCTGCGGTCAGGATCGCGGAGGCTCGCAGGCCTTCAGCTTCGAGGATTTGTGCACGCTTGATCCGTTCGGCTTTCATCTGGCCCGACATGGCGGCCATCAGGTCGGCGGGCGGGCTGATGTCCTTGATCTCGATACGGGTGATCTTGATGCCCCACGGTGCGGTGGCTTCGTCTACGGTTTTCAGCAGTTTTTCATTGATACCGTCACGCTGGCTGAGCATGGCATCCAGCTCCATGGAGCCGAGCACGGTACGGATGTTGGTTTGCAGCAGGTTGCGGATGGCGTGTTCGAGGTTGTTGACCTCGTACGCCGCCTGGGCGGTGTTGACCACCTGGAAGAAGCACACGGCGTCGATCTGCACGGTGGCGTTGTCGGCGGTGATGACTTCCTGGGGCGGGATATCCAGCACGCTTTCCATCACGTTGATCTTGCGACCGATGCGGTCCATGACCGGGATAATGATGTTCAGCCCAGGCTTGAGGGTGTTGGTGTAGCGGCCGAAACGCTCGACTGTCCACTGGTAACCCTGGGGGACGACCTTGAAGCCCATGAACAGGATGGCGATGGCCAAGCCCACGAAAAGAAGCAGTACGGTTCCGATCTGCATAGCGATTCCCTATCTGAATGTGTCAGTGAAACGACGTTGGGCCGATTGTAACGGTGTTGTCACCGATAAGAACGGTTTCACTGTTGATCAAACAAAGGATTTGTTACCGAATCCCCAGGCGTTACTCGCAGTACTTCCGCCATCGTGGTCAGCCCCGCCTCGACCTTTTGCAGGCCAGCCATGCGCAGGCTGCACATGCCTTGGGCAATCGCCGCCTGGCGCAGCGCCTGCACATCGGCGCCGGGCGTGATCAGCGTCTTGAGCGCTTCGTTCAGCACCATGATTTCGTACACACCGGCTCGGCCCCGATAACCGCTGTGTCGACATTCCACGCATCCGACCGCCTCATGGACCTCACCCTGCGCCTGCTTGCAGTGAGGGCACAAAACCCGCACCAACCGCTGCGCCATCACCCCCAACAGTGTGGCCTTGATCAAATAGTGAGCAATGCCCAGTTCCTGCAAACGGCTGATGGCGCTGGGTGCGTCGTTGGTATGCAGGGTCGACAGCACCAGATGCCCGGTCAGTGCAGCCTGGATTGCCATTTCGGCGGTCTCCTGGTCGCGGATCTCGCCAATCATGATGATGTCCGGGTCCTGGCGCAGCAACGCGCGGATGCCGCTGGCGAAGGTCAGGTCGATGTTGTGCTGCACCTGCATCTGGTTGAACGCCGGTTCGACCATCTCAATGGGATCTTCCACGGTGCACAGGTTGACCTCCCGGGTCGCCAGTTGCCTGAGCGTGGTGTAGAGCGTGCTGGTCTTGCCTGAACCGGTCGGGCCGGTCACCAGGATGATGCCGTGGGTTTGGCGCGTCATGGATTGCCAGCGTCGCTGGTCATCAGCCGACAAACCCAACTGGTCAAAGCCTTTGAGCAGCACCTGCGGGTCGAATATCCGCATCACCAGCTTCTCGCCAAACGCCGTGGGCAAGGTGGAAAGGCGCAGTTCAACTTCCGCGCCCGTCGGGCTTTTGGTCTTGACCCGGCCGTCCTGGGGCCTGCGTTTTTCTGCCACGTTCATACGGCCCAAGCTTTTCAGGCGGCTGACGACGGCCATCGTCACCTGGGGCGGGAACTGATAGACGTCATGCAACAGCCCGTCGATGCGAAAGCGCACACGCCCCTGTTCACGGCAGGGTTCGATATGGATATCACTGGCGCGCTGGGCGAACGCGTACTGCAGCAGCCAATCGACGATATTGACGATGTGCGCGTCGTTGGCATCCGGCTCCTGGTCGCTGGCGCCGAGGTTGAGCAGGTCGACATTGCCAGGCGCCACGACCTTTTGATCGGCGCCGCTGACGGACTTCGCCAGCCGGTAGAACTCACCGATGCAGCGCGTAATGTCCTGGGGATTGGCGACCACGCGCCTGATTGAACGCTTGAGCACCTGCGAGAGCCCGGCTTCCCAGCTGGTGACATGGGGCTGGGCGCTGGCGACCGTGACGGTTTGCGCATCCACCGCCACCGCGAGGATGGCGTGGCGCTGGGCGAATGCGTGGGACATCAGCGGCACCACCGTCGCCACGTCGATCTTCAACGGGTCGATGCGCAGATAGGGTTGCCCGGCCTGTCGGGCGAGCCATTCGGTCAGGGTTTCCAGGCACGGGCCTTGGGCTGCGATGCTCTCTAGCGGATGCTGAGTGTTGCTGGCCGGCAATGCCGACAAGCGTTGGGCGAGCTCAGGCGTGATCAGCCGCCCTTCGACCAAAGCCGGCAACAGCTGATGCAGTTCCAATCGTTGATCAACCGGCATGAAGGTTTTCCTGGGGGGCCGTGGGTGTAAATCCCAGGCTAGCCAGCCGATGAATATCTGCCTCCCAGCGTGTATTGCAGGCTTTTACTGGGCGACCGCCACCACCGCTTGAGGCCCCATGGAGTCAGCCGACCGCATATCCAGCGTGCACACGCTGATCAGGTTTCGAATCTTTTCACCGATCACTTGGGCGCGGTGCCAGCTCAGGCCATCCATCACGATGTCGATGTGCAGCAGGTCATCTTCCCGATTCACCGTGACCTGTCGCGGCGTGAGGCATTGCAGCGCGAAATAGTTGAGGACCCGGCATAAAACATCCGGCTCCGCCTCGGCGACGATCCGGTAGTGCGCCTGGCAATGAATGCTGGTGACGGCCCACGCATCGACGCGGGTAACAGTGTGAGTGGTTTCGACGGCGTGCATGGGAAGACTCCAGATTCGACTGGAGAAATTTTTACATTCGACAACGGAGATTTCTTATCTAAGATGGGCTTGTTTGAAAGTTATTTGAATTGATTGATTCAAAATAAACGTAATGGAAGGAATTTATATGCACAGCGAGTTGGACGTCTACGACCGCCGTATCCTGGCCCTGCTGCAAGAGGATGCCTCGCTGTCCAGCGCGCAGATCGCCGAGCAGGTCGGCTTATCCCAGTCACCGTGCTGGCGGCGTATTCAACGTCTCAAGGAAGAGGGGGTGATTCGCGGCCAGGTGACGTTACTGGACCGCAAGAAGATTGGCCTCAACACGCAGATTTTCGCCGAGGTCAAACTCAACGCCCACGGCCGCTCCAACTTCACCGAGTTCACCGACGCGATTCGCGGGTTTCCGGAAGTACTGGAGTGTTATGTGCTGATGGGGGCGGTGGATTTTCTGCTGCGCATCGTCACCTCGGACATCGAGGCCTATGAGCGGTTCTTCTTCGAGAAGTTGTCGATGGTGCCGGGGATTCAGGAGGTCAATTCGATTGTGGCGTTGTCGGAGATCAAGTCCACCACCAGCCTGCCAGTGTAGATGAAGCCTCTGTGGCGAGGGAGCTTGCTCCCGCTGGGCTGCGCAGCGGCCCCAAAAATCGGGAGCGCTGCGCACTCCAACGGGAGCAAGCTCCCTCGCCACAGTTTATTTACAGGCGCAGCAGAGTTTTCCACGCACGGTTCTGGTACACCGCAATCGCTTGATGCATCCGCGCATCCAGCGACTCATCGGTGATCGGCTGGTTGGCCAGTTGTGCCAACTTGTTCAGTTCGCCGTACAGACGGTCCAGCTCCGGAATGTCGACCACCTGACGCGCATGGTGCAGCCAGGCTTGGATGCGTTCGATGCGCGGCAGTTGCTCGGCCAGGTCTTCCGGTTGTTGCTGGTAACGCGGCAGTTGCAGGGCGACGGCGTCGTCGGCCAGCAAGCGTGGCAGCCAGTTGGTGATTTGTGCAGCGCCCTGGCGGTTGCCACGCACGTTGCGGTCGGCGGTCCAGGTATGGGCCATCAGCCAGCGCGAAGCGTTCAATGAGAACAGGCCCCAACGCACGTCTTCCAGTTCTTCGGCGAATTGTTCCGGTGCGGCTTTGCGAATGTCTTCGTCGTCGTCACCGGCTTGTACCAATGGGCGCCAGTCTTCCAACAGGGCATCCAGTGCGCTACGCAGTTCGCTGGTGGATTGGCGCGGCGCGGCTTGGCCGAGGCTGCCGATCAGGGCGCGCAGTTCGCCGAGGTTGTCGACCCAGTCTTGCAGGAGGCGCCAGTGGCCATTGAAGCGGTATTGCTCGGCCAGGCGTTGGCTGCTGCCCAGCAGGTGCCACATGATGGCGGCGAAGGCATCGTCCAGCGGCATTTCTGCGTGGATCTGCGGCGCCGGCAGGCTCAGGGAATAGCTGCTGGCGTCGTACAGGCGGTAGCCGCGCTCAGCCTTGCTGATATCGCACGGCATCAGGGCCAGGGTGGCGGCCAGTTCGGCGGCCAGTTCCAGCAGTGCAGCCGGTTCGCCTTCACGCAGTTCCAGTTCCAGCTCGCAGATTTCTTCTTTTTGCTTGCCGACCACCACGTGGCCCAGGTCCAGGGCGGCTTCGATGACCACCTTGGCCTTGCCACGGCCCCAGGCGATTTCGGCGCGTTCACGCACGAAGTCGGTGGTGAAGATCGGCTTGAGGGTCTTTTTGTCCAGCTCGGCCAGTTGCTCGGGCCAGCATTCGCCGTCGAGTTTCTTCACGTCGAGCTTTGCTTTGGGCAATTCCCAGTTGTACTCGTTGCGTTCCGACAAGCCGGCGACGCTTTGGCCACGGGTCTTGAGGGTCTGGATGATGTCGTCACCGTCCTTGCGCAGGCGCAGGGCAACTTTGGCCTGGGCCAGGTCGCGCTCGGGGGTGTCGAAATACTGGTTCATCAACTCACGGCGTTCCCAGCCACTTTTGTTGCGTTTTTTCAGCAGCGGGTGCTCACGCAGCGCGGCGAGGGTCTCGCGGCTGACGCGAAGCTTGATTTCAGTTTCTTTTTGCATGGCCGGTACATCCAGGATCGGGAGCGCAGCCGGGGAAAAGAGTGGCTGCCAAGGTCGTGCAGTGTACAGGACTGAGCCCGGCAACGTGCCGCAACGGTTTATTGTGTCGTGCAGATGGCTCTATAGTGGGGCTCATCCGGGAAGTCGAGAGGCCGCGCATGCCATTACCGTCCATGAAAGAGCAGTTCGCCGCGCTGATTGCAGCGCCGTCGGTCAGTTGCACCCAGGCCTCTCTCGACCAGACCAACCGCCCGGTGATCGACTTGCTCGCCAGTTGGCTGGGCGACCTGGGTTTTGCCATCGACATCCAACACGTCAGCCCCGGCAAGTTCAACCTCCTGGCCAGTTACGGCAGCGGCCCCGGCGGGCTGGTGCTGGCGGGCCATAGCGATACCGTGCCCTATGACGCCGCACTGTGGAAGACCGATCCGCTCAAGCTGACGGAAGTCGACGGCCGTTGGGTAGGATTGGGCAGTTGCGACATGAAAGGCTTTTTCGCCCTGGCCATCGAGGCGGTGCTGCCGCTGCTGGATCAGCCGTTCAAGCAGCCGCTGCTGATCCTCGCTACCTGCGATGAAGAAAGCTCCATGTCCGGCGCCCGCGCATTGGCCGAAGCGGGGCGCCCGCTGGGCCGCGCAGCGGTGATTGGCGAGCCGACCGGGCTCAAACCGATCCGCCTGCACAAAGGCGTAATGATGGAGCGCATCGACATCCTCGGCCAAAGCGGCCATTCGTCGGATCCCAGCCTGGGCCACAGCGCCCTTGAGGCCATGCACGACGCCATTGGCGAACTGCGTGGCTTGCGCCTGGCCTGGCAGCGCGAATACCGCAACCCGCAATTCAGCGTGCCGCAGCCGACCCTGAATTTTGGCTGCATCCACGGTGGCGACAACCCCAACCGCATCTGCGGCCAGTGTTCCCTGGAGTTCGACCTGCGGCCGCTGCCGGGCATGGACCCGCAAGTACTGCGCGACGCTATCCGGCAGAAGCTCGTGCCCTTGGCCGAGCGCCATCAGGTCAAGATCGATTACGCGCCGCTGTTCCCCGAGGTGCCACCTTTCGAGCAACCCGAAGATGCCGAACTGGTGCGGGTAGCGGAACGATTGACCGGCCATCGTGCCGAAGCAGTAGCGTTCGGCACCGAAGCGCCTTATCTTCAGCGCCTTGGATGCGAAACCCTGGTGCTCGGCCCTGGCGACATCGCCTGTGCCCACCAACCGGGCGAGTACCTCGAAATGTCACGCTTGACGCCTACAGTGCGTCTATTGCGGCAACTGATCGAACATTACTGCCTGAAACCTGCATAAATTAACCCCAACCTGTTCGTACATAGAAAGGAGAGTGAGCGTGTCGCCAAGCCTGTTCCGACGATAACCATCAGCCCGCTGTGCGCTTTCACGATTCATCCTTTTTCGGCTGCTTTTTATTACAGGCCCAGGTTTTATGCCCGACTATGTTAATTGGCTTCGTCACGCGTCCCCTTACATCAACGCCCACCGCGACTGCACCTTTGTGGTCATGCTGCCTGGCGACGGTGTAGAGCATCCCAACTTCGGCAATATCGTCCACGACTTGGTGCTGCTGCACAGCCTGGGCGTGCGCTTGGTGCTGGTCCACGGTTCGCGGCCACAGATTGAAGTGCGCCTTGAAGCACGTGGCCTGATCCCGACTTATCACGAAGGCATGCGCATCACTGACGCGGCGACGCTGGAGTGTGTGATCGACGCGGTCGGCCACCTGCGCATCGCCATTGAAGCGCGCCTGTCGATGGACATGGCCTCGTCGCCGATGCAGGGCTCGCGCCTGCGGGTAACCAGCGGTAATTTCGTGACCGCACGCCCTATCGGCGTATTGGACGGCGTGGACTACCACCACACCGGCGAAGTGCGCCGCGTCGATCGCAAGGGTATCAACCGCCTGTTGGACGAACGCTCCATCGTGTTGCTGTCGCCGTTGGGTTACTCGCCGACCGGCGAGATCTTCAACCTGGCCTGCGAAGACGTCGCCACCCGCGCGGCCATCGACCTGGGTGCCGACAAGCTGTTGCTGTTTGGCGCCGACATGGGCCTGATCGATGAAAACGGTCGCCTGGTCCGTGAGCTGCGTCCACAACAAGTGCCGGCTCACTTGCAACGCCTGGGCAGCAGCAACTATCAGGCTGAATTACTCGATGCGGCCGCCGAAGCGTGCCGGGGTGGCGTAGGGCGCAGTCATATTGTCAGCTACGCCGAAGACGGCGCCTTGCTCACCGAACTGTTCACCCGCGACGGTGGCGGTACGCTGGTAGCCCAGGAACAATTCGAGCAGGTGCGCGAAGCCGCGATTGAAGACGTCGGCGGTTTGCTCGACCTGATCAGCCCGTTGGAAGAGCAGGGCATCCTGGTGCGCCGTTCGCGGGAAGTGCTGGAGCGTGAGATCGAGCAGTTCAGCGTGGTGGAACGCGAAGGCATGATCATCGCTTGCGCGGCGCTGTACCAGATCGCGGATTCGGACGCAGGTGAGCTGGCATGCCTGGCGGTGAACCCGGAATACCGTCATGGCGCGCGAGGTGATGTGTTGCTGGAACGTATCCAGGCCCGTGCCCGTGCGCAGGGGTTGAAGACCTTGTTTGTGCTCACTACCCGCACCGCCCACTGGTTCCGTGAGCGGGGGTTTGTGCCGAGCAGCGTGGATCGTCTGCCGTCGGCGCGGGCGTCGCTGTACAACTATCAGCGTAATTCGAAGATTTTCGAGAAGGCCCTCTAAACCGGGTTTCAGAAGCACAATAGGTCTAAATGTGGGAGCGGGCTTGCTCGCGAATGCGGACTGTCAGTCGGTACATGTGTGACTGATACACCGCATTCGCGAGCAAGCCCGCTCCCACATTCGATCTGCTTACTGGCTGATGAATTTGTCGGTCACGAACGCTGAGTAGTCCGGCAACACCGCTTCAACCTTTCCCTGTTCCTTCAAGAACTTCGCCGTCTCCCCAATCGCCTTCGCCGTGCCGCCTTTAAGCAGCGCATCAGTTTGCTGTGCCTGCGCATCCGGGAAGGTGGTGCCGGCCAACAGCTCCGGGATGTCGGCAGCATTCGAACCTGTCAGTTTCGCGATTTTCTGCACCGGCTCGGAATCCACCGTCCAACCGTCTTTATGGGCCGCATACTCGGCAAACGAATCCAGGGTGACCTTGGCAAATTTGGCCACTACGTCAGGATGTTTTTCCGCGAAATCCTTGCGCGCCACCCACACTTCAAATGTCGGCGCGCCCCACTGACCCACCTGGGCCGCGTCTGTCAGGGTCTTGCCGGTCTTGCGGATTTCGCCCAGGGCCGGCGACCACACGAAGGCACCGTCGATATCGCCGCGTTTCCACGCGGCGGCAATTTCGGCTGGCTGCAGGTTCACCACCTTGACTTGTTTGGTGTCCAGGCCCCAGTGCTGCAGCGCACCGAGCAGGCTGTAATGAGAGGTAGAGACGAAGGGCGTGGCGATGGTTTTGCCGATCAGGTCTTCGGGTTTGTCGATACCGCTGCCGTTGCGCACCACCAGAGCTTCAGAAGTATTGATCTGCGCCGATACGATGAACGCAACGATGGGTAGATTCCGTGAAGCCGCCGCCGCAAGGGGGCTGGAACCGAGGTTGCCGATCTGCACATCGCCGGAGGCAATGGCGGTGACGACCTCCGGCCCACTGTTGAACCGGCGCCAGGCGATTTTTTCACCGATGGCCTTCTCATAGAGGCCGTCGGCCTGTGGGACTTTGCTGGGGTCAATGCCGGTTTGGTAGCCGACGGTTAAATCGGCGGCTTTGACACCAAAAGAAAGTATTAGTGACACAAAAACTGTAACAAATTGACGGGAGGATGTGCGTTTGGCCATGATGGCGTCGCCTTTTTGATCGTGGGTGACGTATGCAACAGTACGGCCACACTAATCGATCTAAAAAAGCGCTAACAAATACCCTTTAGGAATTAGCTTATGGAGCGGTTCGTCTACCCTGACGCGTCCGCATCATAAAAAGCCTTATTCCCAAATCGTATGAAAAAGAATGAAACAATTCTTTTTGGGTGTATGAAAAACTCATTACCCTGCAGGGACCAAATCAACTGCGATTAGACGAAGGTAGTAGACACACAAGGTTACGATTGACTTGGTAGTCACTATCTGGCGCTAATCGCGCATCTGTGGATCGAGGGCGTCAGACCCGAGACCAAAGAAATACAAAAATTAGAAATGAGAGGAGCGGTACATGAAGAAGTCCACCTTGGCTTTGGCTGTAGCTTTGGGCGCAATCGCCCAGCAAGCAGGCGCTGCCGGTTTCATCGATGACAGCAAAGTAACACTGGGTCTGCGTAACTTTTACATCAACACTGACAACCGTGACTCGGCTGCTGGCACTGCTGCCAACAAGCGCGCCGGTGTTCAGAGCAAGCAGGAAGAGTGGGGCCAAGGCTTCGACCTGCGTTTCATCTCCGGTTACACCCAAGGCACCGTAGGCTTTGGTCTTGACGCTATCGGCCTGCTGGGCGTTCGCCTGGATTCCGGCGGCGGCACCAACGGCGCCACTGCTTCCTCCTACGGCGGCACTGTGTTCCCGAGCAAGTCCAATGGCGAAGCCGTTGATAACTACTCGAGCCTGGGCCTGACTGCCAAAGCCAAGATCTCCCAGACTGAACTGAAGCTGGGTACCCTGCAGCCTAAACTGCCGGTTATCGTGACCAACGATGGTCGTCTGCTGCCGCAGACCTTCCAAGGTGGCCAGATCACTACCAACGATCTCAACAAAGACCTGACGCTGGTTGCGGGTCAGATCGAAAAAGCCAAAGGTCGTAACTCCAGCAACGTCGACAACCTGTCGATCTCGGGTGCCAACTCCCGTGGCGCCAGCTGGCGTGACAGCAACAAGTTCTACTATGCCGGTGGTGACTACAAGATCACCAAGGATCTGACCGCACAGTACTACTACGGCAATCTGGAAGATTTCTACAAGCAACACTTCCTGGGCCTGACTCACAACTGGGCAATCGGCCCGGGCGTGCTGAAGTCTGACCTGCGTTACTTCAACAGCTCCGACGACGGTAAGAACGGTAACGAATCCGCCTACTTCTCGTCGGGCAACTACAGCGGTGTGAACTCCGGTCGCGGCAAGGTTGATAACAACCTGTACAGCGGTCTGTTCCTGTACACCGTTGCCGGTCACACCTTCGGTGGTGGTTATCAAGTCAGCAACGGTAGCAGCGACTTCCCTTGGTTGAACCAAGGCGACGGTTCGTCCGCTTACCTGACCACTGACATGCAGATCGCCAAGTTCGCCCGTGCTGGCGAACGTACCTGGCAAGCTCGCTACTCCTACGACTTCGCCAAGGTTGGCGTGCCTGGCCTGACCGCTGGTGTTGTGTACCTCAAAGGTACTGACATCGACACCGTCAACAGCACTCGCGCTGAGTTCACCGGCCAGTCCGAGTGGGAGCGTGACATCACTGTTGCCTACGTCGTACCAGAAGGCCTGTTCAAAAACGTTGGCGTGGCCTGGAAAAACGCTATGTGGCGCAACGATGTTGCCGCCGCGCGCGATCAGGACGAAAACCGCGTCATCGTTAGCTACACCTACGCGTTCAAGTAACTGCGTAAAGCCTTGCCCGGTGCAACACCGGGCAAGGTGTCTTGCTTTCAAGTCGGGCTAAACCCCCGCAAGCCCTTCCTGAACCCCTCTTTGTACAGCGTCTCAAGGCCTTCTCGAACCTTGGAAACGATGGTGCTCCTCGCCTTCGGATACGTCCAATGAACAGATTTTTAATATTCCTTTATCATCTAGATAAATCGATATTTATTCTTTTTAAATAATCCATATTCCATGCACAGTGGGCTCCATAAGCACTCACCAGGAGCCACACCATGAGCCTAAGACTGGGCGATATCGCCCCCGACTTCGAACAGGATTCCAGCGCCGGCAAGATTCGTTTCCACGAATGGCTGGGCGATAGCTGGGGCGTGTTGTTCTCCCACCCAGCGGATTTCACCCCGGTGTGCACCACCGAGCTGGGTTTCACCGCCAAGCTCAAGGACGAATTCGCCCAGCGTGGCGTCAAGGCCATCGCCCTGTCGGTCGACCCGGTGGATTCGCACCACAAGTGGATCGAAGACATCAACGAAACCCAGAACACCATCGTCAACTTCCCGATCCTGGCCGACGCCGACCGTAAAGTGTCCGACCTGTACGACCTGATCCACCCCAACGCCAGTGACACCCTCACGGTGCGTTCCTTGTTCGTGATCGACCCGAACAAGAAGATCCGCCTGACCATCACCTACCCGGCCAGCACCGGGCGCAACTTCCACGAAATCCTGCGGGTCATCGACTCGTTGCAGTTGACCGACAACCACAAGGTCGCCACACCCGCCAACTGGCAGGACGGTGATGAGGTGGTGATCGTGCCGTCGCTCAAGGACGAGGACGAAATCAAGAAACGCTTTCCGAAGGGGTATCGCGCGGTGAAGCCGTACCTGCGACTCACGCCACAACCGAATCGCTGATCACATAGCAGGGGTTTTGAGGCCGTTTCGACGGCCTTTTTTTTCGCCTGCGATTTCAAATCTCGTATATGCATTTAAAGAATAAACACATGAAAAAATAAGATTTAAAGATATATAAATCTGCTGATAAGGTCTGTTCCATCTTGGCGCCATCGCCACACAGCGAACCGCCGACACCTGCTCAAGGAATTCCTGCATGTTGGTCGTAACACTTGGAGGCAGTCCCAGCCAGCGTTCCCGCTCCGGGGTGTTGCTGGATAAAACCCGTCAGTGGTTGCAAGACAAAGGCGTAGAAGTGGTGAGTTACCAGATACGGGACTTCCCGGCTGAAGACCTGCTGCATGCGCGCTTCGACAGCCCCAAGGTCATCGACCTGTTGCAGCAAGTGGCTAACGCTGACGGCCTGGTGATCGCCACGCCGGTCTACAAGGCCTCGTTCTCCGGCGCGCTGAAAACCGTGTTGGACTTGCTGCCCGAGCGCGCCCTGGCCCACAAGATCGTGTTGCCGATGGCTACCGGTGGCAGCATCGCCCACATGCTGGCGGTGGACTATGCCTTGAAGCCGGTGCTGTCGGCGCTGAAGGCCCAGGAATTGCTCCACGGCATCTTTGCCGAAGACAGCCAGATCGCCTACGGCGAAGGCAGCGCCCAGGCGCAACTGGTGCCGGTACTTGAACACCGTTTGCATGAAGCCCTGGAAACGCTCTACGGCGCCATGGCCCGTCGCCCGAAACCGCTGGACCCCCATGTGTTGAATGAACGTTTGTTGAGTGCTCGCTGGAGCATTTAAGCCACACCGAAATGTAAAAAACTCACCTTACTCAGCCGCCAACGGCCAAGCAGGTGCAGCCAACCCCCTAAACGCATTATTTGGAGAGAGCGCCATGCGCACTGTCATCTTGCGTCGTGGTCTGGTCGCACTGTTTGCTGCGGCTGTGTCCTTCGGCGCCATTGTTCAAGCCCAAGCCGCCGAGACCCTGCGGATCGGTTACCAGAAGTACGGCACGCTGGTGCTGCTCAAAGCCAAAGGCACCTTGGAAAAACGCCTGGCTGCCCAAGGCGTGAACGTGCAGTGGACCGAGTTCCCTGGCGGCCCGCAATTGCTCGAAGGCCTGAACGTCGGCTCCATCGACTTCGGCGTGACCGGCGAAACCCCGCCCGTCTTCGCACAGGCCGCCGGTGCCGACTTGCTCTACGTCGCCTACGAGCCACCTGCACCGACCAGCGAAGCGATCCTGGTACCGAAAGACTCACCGATCAAATCCGTGGCAGAGCTCAAGGGCAAGAAAGTCGTCCTGAACAAAGGCTCCAACGTGCACTACCTGCTGGTGCGTGCCCTGGAAGACGCCGGCCTGAAATACACCGACGTGCAGACTGTATTCCTGCCGCCCGCCGATGCGCGTGCCGCCTTCGAGCGTGGCAGCGTGGACGCCTGGGTCATCTGGGACCCGTACCAGGCCGCCGCCGAGAAACAACTGCAAGCCCGCACTCTGCGTGACGGCACCGGCATCGCTGACAACCACCAGTTTTACCTGGCGACCAAGCCCTACGCTGAAAAACACCCGGAAGTGGTCAAGGCGCTGATCGAAGAAGTGCGCGCCGTGGGCGAATGGTCCAAGGCCAACCCGCAGGAAGTCACCGAACAAGTGGCACCGTTGCTCGGCCTGCCAGCCGACATCACCCTGACCTCGGTGAAACGCCAAGGCTACGGCGCGCTGTTCCTGACCCCGGAAGTGGTCGCCGCCCAGCAGAAAATCGCCGACAGCTTCTACCAGCTCAAATTGATCCCCAAGCCCTTGAACATCAAGGACGTGATCTGGACACCCCCCGCCGCCGTGGCCAAAGCGCCGTAATCTGACTTCTTCAGGAGACAACTCCATGAGCCTCAATATTTTCTGGTTCCTGCCTACCCACGGCGACGGCCATTACCTTGGCACCGCCGAAGGCGCTCGCGCCGTTGACCACGGTTACCTGCAGCAAGTGGCCCAGGCCGCTGACCGCCTGGGTTTCGGCGGGGTGCTGATCCCTACCGGTCGCTCCTGCGAAGACTCGTGGCTGGTGGCGGCCTCGCTGATCCCGGTGACCCAGCGTCTGAAGTTCTTGGTCGCCCTGCGCCCCGGGATCATTTCCCCGACGGTGGCCGCGCGTCAGGCCGCGACCCTGGACCGACTGTCCGGCGGCCGTGCCTTGTTCAACCTGGTCACCGGGGGTGACCCGGAAGAATTGGCCGGCGATGGCTTATTCCTCAGCCACGAAGAGCGCTATCAGGCCTCGGTGGAATTCACGCGCATCTGGCGCCGTGTGCTGGAAGGTGAAACCGTGGATTACGACGGCGAACACATCAGCGTCAAAGGCGCCAAGCTGCTGTATCCGCCGATCCAGCAACCGCGTCCGCCGCTGTATTTCGGTGGTTCTTCCGAGGCGGCCCAGGACCTGGCGGCCGAACAAGTGGAAATGGTGCTGACCTGGGGTGAGCCGCCTGCCGCCGTTGCGGAAAAGATCGCACAGGTGCGGGCCAAGGCCGAGAACCTCGGCCGTACCCTGCGCTTCGGCATTCGCTTGCATGTGATCGTCCGTGAAACCAACGAGGAGGCATGGAAAGCCGCCGACAAATTGATCTCCCATGTGGACGACGACACCATCGCCCGCGCCCAGGCCTCGTTGTCGCGCTTTGACTCGGTAGGCCAGCAACGCATGGCCGCGTTGCACGGCGGCAGCCGCGACAACCTGGAAGTCAGCCCCAACCTGTGGGCCGGCGTCGGCCTGGTGCGTGGCGGTGCAGGCACCGCGCTGGTGGGCGATGGCCCAACCGTGGCGGCGCGTGTGAATGAGTACGCCGCGCTGGGCATCGACACGTTTATCTTCTCCGGCTATCCACACCTGGAAGAGTCGTATCGCGTCGCGGAGCTGCTGTTCCCGCACCTGGATATCGAACGTCCCGAGCTGCCGAAAAGCGCCGGTTACGTCAGCCCGTTCGGCGAAATGGTCGCCAACGACATCCTTCCCAAAGCTGCGTCGGCGAGCTGAGGCAGCCCATGAACTATGAAAAATTGAGTCATCGAGTGGCGCCTTGGGTGCTGCCGATCTTATTGCTGGCGGTGTGGCAGTTGTCGGTGTCGGCGGGTTGGTTGTCGACCCGCATTCTGCCGGCGCCGAGTGCGGTGATTGAAGCCGGGGTCAATCTGGTCGCCAGCGGCGAAATCTGGACTCACCTGGCCATCAGCGGCTGGCGTGCGGGCCTGGGTTTTGTGATTGGCGGCAGTATCGGCCTGGCCCTGGGCTTTATCACCGGCCTGTCGAAGTGGGGCGAACGCCTGCTGGACAGTTCGGTGCAGATGATCCGCAACGTGCCGCATTTGGCGCTGATTCCGCTGGTGATCCTGTGGTTTGGCATCGATGAGACGGCGAAGATTTTCCTGGTCGCCCTCGGCACGCTGTTTCCGATTTACCTCAACACCTACCACGGCATCCGCAACGTCGACCCGGCGCTGGTGGAAATGTCGCGCAGCTACGGCTTGTCCGGGTTCAGCCTGTTCCGCCAGGTGATCCTGCCGGGTGCGCTGCCATCGATTTTGGTGGGCGTGCGCTTTGCCTTGGGCTTCATGTGGCTGACGCTGATCGTGGCGGAAACCATCTCCGCCAGTTCCGGTATCGGTTACCTGGCGATGAACGCCCGCGAATTCCTGCAAACCGACGTGGTGGTACTGGCCATTGTCATGTACGCGATCCTCGGCAAGCTGGCCGATCTGGCGGCGCGTGGTCTGGAGCGTGTGTGGTTGCGTTGGCATCCGGCGTATCAAGTGAATAAAGGAGGTGCGGCATGACAGCTCAACAACCCCCGCGCCTGCTCAAGGGCATTCCCCTGGCGGTCCGCAAGCTGCGTAAGGCCTTTGGTGCGCGCGAAGTGCTCAAGGACATCGACCTGCACATCCCGGCCGGGCAATTCGTGGCTGTGGTCGGGCGCAGTGGTTGCGGCAAAAGTACTTTGCTGCGCCTGCTCGCTGGCCTGGATAAGGCCAGCGGCGGCGAACTGCTGGCCGGTTCCGCGCCGTTGAGCGAAGCGATTGAAGACACGCGGTTGATGTTCCAGGAGGCGCGCCTGCTGCCCTGGAAAAAGATTATCGACAACGTCGGACTGGGCCTTAAAGGCAACTGGCGCCCCCGTGCCTTGGAAGCCCTGGAAGCGGTCGGCCTGGCCGAGCGCGCCAATGAATGGCCGGCGGCGCTGTCCGGCGGGCAGAAGCAGCGCGTGGCCCTGGCCCGTGCGCTGATCCACCAACCGCGCTTGCTGCTGCTGGATGAGCCGTTGGGTGCGCTGGATGCCTTGACCCGTATCGAGATGCAGCAACTGATCGAAAACCTCTGGCAAAAGCACGGCTTCACCGTGTTGCTGGTCACTCACGACGTCAGCGAAGCCGTGGCGATTGCCGACCGGGTGATCCTGATCGAAGACGGCGAAATCGGCTTGGACTTGATCGTCGACCTGCCACGCCCACGCGCCCGGGGCTCACACCGCCTGGCTGCGCTGGAAGCGGAAGTGCTCAACCGTGTGTTGTCCCTGCCGGGCTCGCCACCGGAACCCGAACCTGTTTCACCGCTGCCTACGCAATTGCGTTGGGCTCAATAACTCACTTGTCCTACGAAGAGAGAACGACATGACTATTAAAGCGATCAACGTGCGTAACCAGTTCAAAGGCACCATCAAGGAAATCGTCGAAGGCGACGTGCTGTCGGAAATCGACGTGCAGACTGCGTCCGGTATCGTGACATCCGTGATCACTACCCGCTCGGTCAAAGAGCTGGAACTGGTGATTGGCAGTGAGGTGATTGCGTTTGTGAA
>NZ_JACART010000079.1:0-2999 GCF_013386445.1 Pseudomonas sp. P7759 | reverse complement strand
AACCGCCCACACGGGCTGACTTCATCAAGTACCCGTCGTTACAGCAACGCTGGTCGATGATCTGCGACCCGCGCAGCAACATTGCCGAGGCAAATATGGAAGGCTGCGAGAATTTCCATGCGTGGCAAACAGCAAGCCAAGGGCCGGTACTGGGTAATCTGATGAATCAGAACCTGGGCAAGTAAGACGCCAGCTTTTTTCTCGAAGGATATTGCTCAGCAGAACTAAAAGTCCATAATGGACAAATTAGTTTATCTGCGGAGACACCGATGTCCAGCACACCTCATGTGATCCATCACGCCCAGGCCCGCGAGCTGCTCAGCCAGATCGATGTTCCGCAGATCCTGCGCAAGCTGTTCCGCGACCTGGCGAACGAGCAAGCGGTGCAGCCAGCGCAGCAACGGGTGGAGTTCCCGCAAGCCGCAGGCGACTTCATCAACTACCTGGGTGTATTGGCCGAAGATGGGGTGTACGGGGTCAAGACCTCGCCCTATATCGTGCGTGAGCAAGGCCCTCTGGTGACGGCATGGACCTTGCTGATGTCGATGCAGACCGGCCAGCCCCTGTTGCTATGCGACGCAGCCGAGCTGACCACTGCACGCACGGCCGCGACCACGGCCCTGGCAGTGGATGCCTTGGCGCCGTTATCCGCGCGACGCCTGGCGATCATCGGCAGTGGCAAGGTGGCCCAGGCGCACCTGCAGTATGTGAAAGGTTTCAGGGATTGGCAGAGCATCAACGTGTATTCGCCCAGCCTGGCCAATGCATCCGCCGAGGTCATCGCGCAGCTCAAGGACCTGGACCCACGTGTGGTCATCGCCAACAGTTGCGAGGCGGCAGTGGAAGGCGCCGACGTGATCCTACTGTGCACGTCGTCGGCCGGGCCGGTGCTCGACCCGACGCACTTGAGCAGACCGGCGCTGATCACCTCGATCAGCACCAACGCCCCGCGCGCCCATGAAGTGCCGCCACACAGCCTCAACACGATGCAGGTATTCTGCGACTATCGCCGCACCACCCCTGGCGCGGCCGGTGAAATGCTGATCGCCGCCGAACAGCACGGTTGGGACCCGCGCACCGTGGCCGGTGACCTACCCGAGTTACTCAGCGAACAGGTACAGCGCCCGACCTACGACCGCCACGTGTTCTTCCGCTCCATCGGCCTGGGCCTGGAAGACATCGCCCTGGCCAATGCCCTCTGGAGACAGCTATGAACCCTGCAGACTTCATCATCATCGGCGGCGGCATTGCCGGCGCGTCCACGGGTTTCTGGTTGTCGCAGCACGGCAAGGTGTTGGTGCTGGAGCGCGAAAGCCACCCGGCCTATCACTCCACCGGGCGTTCAGCGGCGCTGTATACCGCCGCGTATGGCACCCCGCAGGTGCGTGCGCTGACCCTGGCCAGTCGTGAGTTTTTTGACCACCCGCCCAGCGGTTTCTGCGAACACCCACTGCTGACGCCACGCGGCGAGTTGACGGTGGATTTCATCGGCGATGCGGCCGAGCTGAACGCCCAGTACCTGAGCGCCAAGGCCACTGTGGCGCAGGTGCAATTGCTCAGCGCCGACGAAGCCTGTGGGAAGTTGCCGATCTTGCGCCGCGAAAAAGTCCACGGTGCGCTGTATGACCCCACCGCCAGCGACATCGACACCGACGCCCTGCATCAGGGCTACCTGCGTGGCATCCGTCGCAACGGCGGCGAAGTGCGCACCGACAGTCATGTGCTCGGCTTGAGCCGCGATGCTGACGGCATCTGGCACGTGCAAACCCAGGATTCAACCTGCACCGCACCCGTTATCATCAACGCCGCCGGCGNNGGCGCCGCGTCCATCGGCTTGCAGCCCAAGCGGCGCTCGGCGTTCATCTTCGCCGGCCCCGAAGGCGTCGACAGCCACCATTGGCCAATGCTGGTGGCGCTGGACGAATCCTTCTATATGAAGCCCGACGCCGGCATGTTCCTCGGCTCACCGGCCAACGCCGACCCGGTCGAACCCCAGGATATCCAGCCCGAAGAACTGGACATCGCCATGGGCATCTACCAGATCGAAGAAGCCACCACCCTGACCATCCGCCGCCCGACCCGCACTTGGGCCGGCCTGCGCAGTTTTGTACACGACGGTGATCTGCTCTCGGGGTTTGACCCGCAGGTAGCGGGGTTTTTCTGGGTGGCAGCACAAGGCGGCTACGGCATCCAGACCTCGCCGGCCATGGGCCAGGCCAGCGCGGCCTTGGTGCGTGGCGCGCCGCTGCCGGAGGCACTGACGCGGTTCGGCCTCGACGCTGGTATGCTCTCCCCTGCCCGACTGGAGCCCGTTTGATGAACACCGCTGAACAAGACAAGGTCATGCAGAACTTCCGTGCGATGGCNNGCGATGGCCGACGCCATCGCCACACTGTTCTTCCCCCACGCCGAAGCGGTGCTGCACGACCTGCGCTCGCAAAAAGTCGATTACATCGCCAACAACCTGTCCAAGCGCAGCATCGGCGATGACTCGGCGCTGGAGGACATGCTCGACGCTGACGTCAGCGAGGTGAACATCGGCCCGTACGAAAAGCTCAACTGGGACGGTCAGAAAATCCGCAGCCTGAGCACCGTGCTGCACGACCACAAAGGTCGTCGCCTGGCGGTGCTGTGCATCAACCTGAATATTTCATTGTTCGAAAACGCCAAGGCGGCGCTGGACCTGTTCCTGTCTCCGAGCAAACTGATCCCGCAACCGGACTCGCTGTTTCGCGATGACTGGCAGGAACGCATCAATACCTTCCTGCACGCGTGGATGCGCGAGCGCCAGTTGAGCCTGAACCTGCTGACCCGTGACCACAAGCGCGAGCTGGTGCTGGCGCTGCATGCCGAAGGGGCGTTCAAGGGCAAGAGCGCGTCGAACTATGTGGCCAACGTGTTGGGCATGGGGCGGGCGACGGTCTACAAGCATTTGAAAGAATTGAAGGGATAACGTGAGCGGGCTGACTAGCAAATGCACTTGTGGCGAGCGGGCTTGC
>NZ_JACART010000078.1:0-47040 GCF_013386445.1 Pseudomonas sp. P7759 | reverse complement strand
CCAGCGCGGGGCAAGCCCGCTCACTACAAAAGCTCCCCGCTACACAATTGTTGAAACAACAAAAATAAAAAAGATCCGAGGTGTTGCATGACCGAGTTAGCCGAACCGCAGATTCCTGCCGCGCCCGCCATGGTGCGGCTGCCCCTCTTGCAACTGATTCTGGTAGGCCTGCAACACGTCTTGCTGATGTACGGCGGCGCCGTCGCCGTGCCCCTGATCATTGGCCAGGCCGCCGGCTTGAGCCGTGAAGAAATCGCATTCCTGATCAACGCCGACCTGCTGGTGGCCGGTATTGCCACCATGGTGCAGTCGTTCGGCATCGGCCCAGTGGGCATTCGCATGCCGGTGATGATGGGCGCCAGCTTCGCCGCCGTCGGCAGCATGGTCGCGATGGCCGGCATGCCGGGGATCGGCTTGCAGGGAATCTTCGGCGCCACCATCGCCGCCGGGTTCTTCGGCATGCTCATCGCGCCCTTCATGTCCAAGGTCGTGCGCTTTTTCCCGCCATTGGTGACCGGCACGGTGATCACCGCGATTGGCCTGTCGCTGTTTCCGGTGGCCGTGAACTGGGCCGGAGGCGGCAGCGCCGCCGCTACGTTTGGCTCACCGATCTACCTGGCGATTGCCGCACTGGTACTCGCCACCATCCTGCTGATCAACCGCTTCATGCGCGGCTTCTGGGTGAATATCTCGGTGCTGATCGGCATGGGCCTGGGCTACGCCTTGTGCGGTGCGCTCGGCATGGTCGACCTCAGTGGCCTGGCCGTGGCGCCGTGGGTGCAGGTGGTGACGCCGCTGCACTTCGGCATGCCCAAGTTCGAGTTGGCGCCGATCCTGTCGATGTGCCTGGTGGTGGTGATCATCTTTGTCGAGTCCACCGGAATGTTTCTCGCCCTGGGCAAGATCACCGGCCAGGATGTCACGCCGAAGATGCTGCGCCGTGGCCTGCTGTGTGATGCCGGCGCGTCGTTCTTCGCCGGTTTCTTCAACACCTTCACCCACTCCTCGTTCGCCCAGAACATCGGCCTGGTGCAGATGACCGGTGTGCGTTGCCGCTCGGTGACGATCATGGCCGGGGTCTTCCTGATTGTGCTGAGCCTGTTGCCAAAGGCCGCCTACCTGGTGGCGTCGATACCACCGGCGGTGCTGGGCGGCGCGGCGATTGCCATGTTTGGCATGGTGGCGGCGACCGGGATCAAGATCCTGCAGGAAGCCGACATCGCCGACCGTCGCAACCAGTTGCTGGTGGCGGTGAGTATCGGCATGGGCCTGATCCCCGTGGTGCGCCCGGAGTTCTTCGCGCAACTACCGCTGTGGATGAGCCCGATTACCCACAGTGGCATCGCCATGGCCACACTCAGCGCGTTGTCGCTGAATATCCTGTTCAACATCCTGGGTGGCGCTGAACGCCCTGAAGTCGCTCATACGCATTGATTCCTTCGTTCAAACAAAAACAATAACGAAACGGGAATAACCACATGCACACCCTTCACCTGGGGCCGGCCACAAGCCGTGCCCCATTCTCGCCCCACGCGCTCTTTAACAGCGCACTTGAGCCACGGCATAAGAGCCAGTATTCTCCGCGCCCGCTCGAATCGACTCAAAAAAAAACAGCGAATGTAAAAGCTGACTGCAAGGCCAACTTATCCCGGCCTTATGTCTGCGGCCAAAGTGCGCAAAAGTCCTCTGAATTCGACTGCATCCGATGCAGCCGACGGGGATTTTTTGGCTTTTTAAACACCTTGGCGCAGCTCTTGCTAAAAGCACTAAAGCTGACCGAACAGACGATTTTTGCAGCGAACCAAAAGGCGCCACACCAGAGCGCCTGCGTAGAAGAAAAACCATAAAACTTTAACTCGGGAGCAACCGAATGAAACCTATGTTCAAAGGCCTGATGCTGGCGGGATCCCTGCTGGCCGGTGGCCAAGCCGTGGCCGGTGACCTGTTGCAGTGGCAGAACAACAGCCTGACTTACCTGTGGGGCAAGAGCTTTACCGTCAACCCGCAGATCCAGCAAACCGTCACGTTCGAACATGCCGATGCGTGGAAGTATGGCGACAACTTTATCTTCGTCGACCGCATCTTTTACAACGGCAAGGAAGACGGCAACGTCGGCCCCAGTACTTATTACGGTGAAATAAGCCCGCGCCTGTCGTTCGGCAAGATCTTTGATAAAGACCTGTCGTTTGGCCCGATCAAAGACGTGCTGCTGGCATTCACTTACGAGTTTGGCGAAGGCGATAACGAGTCGTACCTGCTCGGCCCAGGCTTTGACCTGAACATCCCCGGCTTCGACTACTTCCAGTTGAACTTCTACCAGCGCCAGACCGAAGGCAATCGTCCGGGTGACGGCGTCTGGCAGATTACTCCGGTCTGGTCCTACACCATCCCGGTGGGCAACTCCGACGTGTTGATCGACGGCTTCATGGACTGGGTCACGGACAACGACAAGAACGCCCGTGGCACCTACCACGCCAACCTGCACTTCAACCCACAGGTCAAATATGACCTGGGTAAAGCGCTGCATTGGGGTGACAAACAGCTGTATGTCGGCTTCGAATACGACTACTGGAAGAACAAGTACGGGATCGAAGATTCGGGTGCGTTCAAGACTAACCAGGACACCGCAAGCTTCCTGGTCAAGTATCACTTTTAACTGAGCACCGCATACCCTTGTGGGAGCGGGCTTGCTCGCGAATGCGGTGCGCCAGTCAACTCATGTGCTGACTGATCCACCGCATTCGCGAGCAAGCCCGCTCCCACATTTAGACTGTAGGCAGCCCCAGAAACCGCGTGATTTCCTCGCGCTTGGCCAACGCGTCGCGCCGCCCCAGCTCGATCAGCTCGCTGCAATACCCCGCCTCGAACAACAAGTAACTCAAGACCCCCGCCCCACTCGTCTTGGTCGCCCCCGGCCCACGCAAAAACAAGCGCAATGCCGCCGGCAATTCCTGGCGGTGCCGTGCCGCGATTTCGTCGATCGGCTGGCTGGGCGCAATCACCAGCACTTCTACCGCCGCCACGCCAGGCGCGGCATGGCTGAACTGATTCAAGCGCTCCAGCAACTCGATATCGCTTTCCAGGCTGTCAATGAACGTGCTGTTGAGCATGTGCCCGCCGATTTGCGCCAACGTCGGCTCCTGGCCGGTAAAGGTACGTTGCGCCGCCGGCTCATTGCCGCGTGGGTTGCCACTGACCCCAACCACCAGCACACGGCTGGCGCCCAGGTGCAACGCCGGACTGATCGGCGCCGACTGCCGCACGGCGCCGTCGCCGAAATATTCCTGGTCGAGTTTGACCGGGGCGAACAGCAAGGGAATCGCGGAGCTGGCCAGCAGGTGTTCAACCGTCAATTGGGTGGGCATGCCGATACGGCGATGGCGCAACCAGGCGTCGATGGTGCCACCACCCTGATAGAAGGTCACTGCCTGGCCGGACTCGTAACCAAAGGCCGTCACCGCCACCGCGTGCAGATGTTTGTTGCGGATGGCTTCGTCGATGCCGGCCAGGTGCAGCTTGTCTTTGAGCAGCGCCTTCAGTGGCGTGCTGTTGAGCAACGCCACCGGCACCTGCGCACCAAGACCGAGGAGGCTGTGGATAAAGAAGAGGCTCGCCTGGCGGATCACCCCCGGCCAATCACTGCGCAGCACCAAGTGGCTGCGAAAACCCTGCCAGAAGGCGGTCAGGCGTTGGATCGCGGCCCTGAAGTCCGTGGCGCCACTGGCCAGGCTCACCGCATTGATCGCACCGGCCGAGGTGCCGACGATCACCGGAAACGGATTGGGCGCCCCCGGCGGCAACAGCTCGGCAATCGCCGCCAACACCCCCACCTGATACGCCGCTCGCGCCCCGCCGCCGGAAAGAATCAAGCCTGTCACCGGTTCAGCTGGGCGCATTGCGTCACTCCATGTGGGGAAATGTCTGTCTTATCGGCGGCGTTTTTCGTACAACTTAGGCTCACCCGGTGGCCGGCTCTTGAAGCGGCGATGGGTCCACAGGTATTGCTCCGGGCATTCACGCACCGAGGCTTCGACCCACTGGTTGATGCGCAAGCAGTCGGCTTCATCGCTCTCGCCGGGGAAGTCGGTGAGCGGCGGATGGATCACCAGGCGGTAGCCGCTGCCATCGGCCAGGCGTTGTTGAGTGAACGGCACCACCAACGCCTTGCCCAGCTTGGCGAACTTGCTGGTGGCCGGCACGGTGGCGGCCTGGATGCCGAACAGCGGCACGAAGAGGCTTTGCTTGGCGCCGTAGTCCTGGTCCGGTGCGTACCAGATCGCGCGACCGGCGCGCAGCAGCTTGAGCATGCCGCGCACGTCTTCACGCTCCACGGCCAGGGAATCGAGGTTGTGGCGTTCGCGGCCACGGCGCTGGATGTAGTCGAACAACGGGTTGCCGTGTTCGCGGTACATGCCATCAATGGTGTGCTTCTGCCCCAACAGCGCGGCGCCGATTTCCAGGGTAGTGAAATGCAGGGCCATGAGGATCACGCCCTTGCCGTCCAATTGGGCCTGCTTGAGGTGTTCCAGGCCTTCGACGTGGGCCAGGCGCGCCAGGCGCTGGCGCGACCACCACCAGCTCATGGCCATTTCGAAGAAGGCGATGCCGGTGGAGGCAAAGTTTTCCTTGAGCAGTTGCTTGCGCTCTTGGGCGGATTTTTCCGGGAAGCACAGTTCCAGGTTTCGCGCAGCAATGCGGCGACGTTCGCCGGCCACGCGGTACATGCCGGCGCCCAGCAGGCGACCAATGGTCAGCAGCGCACGGTACGGCAGCTGGGTGACCAGCCACAACAGGCCGAGCCCCAGCCATAACAGCCAGAAACGCGGGTGAAAAAATACAGCTCGAAAACGCGGGCGATCCATTACAGATTCCGGTAAAGACAAGGGCCGCGCATTCTACAACGGTTCGACTCGGCTTGCGGCGGGTGAGTGTTCTCGTTATAAGTCTCGACACTTTTCGTGACAAGCCGCTTTTGCCGACCATGAGCCAAACCGAACCGCTAGACCAAGATCCCGTGTTCCAGCTGAAAGGCAGCATGCTCGCCATCACCGTGCTGGAACTCGCCCGTAACGACCTCGACGCCCTGGACCGCCAGCTCGCCGCCAAGGTCGCCCTGGCGCCCAATTTTTTCAACAATGCCCCGCTGGTGCTGGCCCTGGACAAACTGCCCGCCGGCCAGGGCAGCATCGACCTGCCCGGCCTGATGCGCGTATGCCGCTCCCACGGCCTGCGTACCCTGGCGATCCGTGCCAGCCGTATCGAAGACATTGCTGCAGCGATCGCCATTGAACTGCCAGTACTGCCACCGTCCGGTGCGCGTGAGCGTCCACTTGAACCATTGGTCGGTGAAGAGAAGAAAAAACCGGAAAAACCACCCGAGCCTGCGATCAAGCCTACAAAGATCATCACCTCGCCCGTACGCGGCGGGCAGCAGATTTACGCCCAGGGCGGCGACCTGGTAGTGATCTCCTCGGTCAGCCCAGGGGCGGAACTTCTCGCCGATGGCAACATCCATGTATACGGCCCGATGCGCGGACGTGCCCTCGCCGGCATCAAGGGTGATACCAAGGCCCGTATTTTTTGCCAGCAGTTGACCGCTGAGCTAGTGTCCATCGCAGGCCAGTACAAGGTTTCAGAAGATTTGCGCCGTGATCCGCTGTGGGGGGCTTCGGTGCAGGTCAACCTGTCGGGCGATGTGTTGAACATCATCCGTCTTTAACGGATACTGCCGCATTTTCCAAGCATCTCTAGACTCTGATAGCACAGCGAAACCGGCATTACTTATGTAGGAATTATTTTTCCTACAAGGCTGTCCGCCTGCAGCGAGTTCCAAGAGATGTTTTTCAGGGACCGAAATGTCCTTCTTCCTTAGGGGTGAAACACCTTGGCCAAGATTCTCGTGGTTACATCCGGCAAGGGTGGTGTGGGTAAGACCACCACCAGCGCCGCTATCGGTACCGGCCTCGCTCTGCGCGGCCACAAGACAGTTATTGTCGACTTCGACGTCGGCTTGCGTAACCTCGACCTGATCATGGGCTGCGAACGCCGCGTGGTGTATGACTTCGTCAACGTGGTCAACGGTGAAGCCAACCTGCAACAGGCCCTGATCAAGGACAAGCGCCTTGAGAACCTGTACGTGCTGGCCGCCAGCCAGACCCGTGACAAAGACGCACTGACCAAAGAAGGCGTGGGCAAAGTCCTGGCCGAGCTGAAGGAAACCTTCGAATACGTGGTCTGCGATTCGCCGGCCGGTATCGAAACCGGTGCTCACCTGGCCATGTACTTCGCAGACGAAGCCATCGTCGTGACCAACCCGGAAGTCTCCTCCGTACGTGACTCGGACCGTATGCTCGGCCTGCTGGCCAGCAAATCCAAGCGCGCCGAAGAAGGCCAGGACCCGATCAAGGAGCACTTGCTGCTCACCCGCTACAACCCTGAGCGCGTCAGCAACGGCGAAATGCTCGGCGTTGAAGACGTGAAGGAAATCCTCGCAGTGACCCTGCTGGGCGTGATTCCAGAATCCCAGGCGGTCCTGAAGGCTTCCAACCAGGGTGTTCCGGTGATTCTTGACGACCAGAGCGACGCCGGCCAGGCGTACAGCGATGCCGTCGATCGCCTGCTGGGCAAGACCGTGGAACATCGCTTCCTCGATGTCAAGAAGAAGGGATTCTTCGAGCGTATCTTTGGAGGCAACTAAACAATGAAATTTCTCGACTTCTTTCGCGCCAACAAAAAGCCTACGACCGCGTCGGTAGCGAAAGAGCGTCTACAGATCATCGTGGCGCACGAACGCGGCCAACGCAGCACGCCGGACTACCTGCCAGCCTTGCAGAAGGAACTGGTCGAGGTGATCCGCAAGTACGTCAATATCGGCAACGATGACGTGCATGTCGCCCTGGAAAATGACGGCAGCTGCTCGATTCTGGAACTCAATATCACCCTGCCTGATCGTTGATCGAACAGGCGGCCGCCACGGCGGCTCGTTCACCCTGATCCCTTTTTGGGGGCCGGGTGGGCGAGCCGCCGTTGGCGTTTGTTACGAGGCTGTTTAATGCCGCTGTCCAATATTCATATCTTGCATCAGGACGATGCCGTCCTGGTGGTGAACAAGCCCACCCTGTTGCTCTCGGTGCCTGGCCGCGCCGACGACAACAAGGACTGCCTGATCACCCGCCTGCAGGAAAACGGCTACCCCGAAGCCCGCATCGTGCATCGCCTGGACTGGGAAACCTCAGGCATCATCCTGCTGGCCCGTGACGCCGACACCCACCGCGAACTGTCCCGCCAGTTTCACGACCGTGAAACCGAAAAGGCCTACACCGCCCTGGCCTGGGGCCAACCGGAACTGGACAGCGGCAGTATCGACCTGCCCCTGCGCTACGACCCGCCGACCAAACCACGGCATGTGGTGGACCACGAATTCGGCAAGCACGCGCTGACCTTCTGGAAGGTGCTGGAGCGCTGTGGCGACTGGTGCCGCGTGGAGCTGACGCCGATTACCGGGCGCTCTCACCAACTGCGCGTGCACATGCTCTCCATTGGCCACCCCTTGCTGGGTGATGGCCTGTATGCCCATGAGCAAGCCCTGGCTGCCTGGCCGCGCCTGTGCCTGCATGCAAGCATGCTGAGCTTCACCCATCCGCAAAGCGGCGAGCGTTTGCGTTTCGAGTGCCCTGCCCCGTTCTGAAGAATAAATACGGTAAACTCGCGGCATTGTTGTCTGGAGCTATTTATGCGCGAAGCGTTGAATCAAGGCCTGATCGACTTCCTCAAGGCCTCCCCTACTCCTTTTCATGCCACTGCCGCCCTGGCCCAGCGCCTGGAAGCGGCCGGTTACCAGCGTCTCGACGAGCGCGAGACCTGGACCACCGAGGCCAACGGTCGCTATTACGTGACCCGCAACGATTCCTCGATCATCGCCTTCAAGCTCGGCCGTCATTCGCCGCTGCAGGGCGGTATCCGTCTGGTCGGCGCCCATACCGACAGCCCGTGCCTGCGGGTCAAGCCCCAGCCTGAGCTGCAACGCCAGGGTTTCTGGCAACTGGGCGTGGAAGTCTACGGCGGCGCGCTGCTGGCGCCATGGTTCGACCGCGACCTGTCCCTGGCCGGCCGCGTGACGTTCCGCCGCGATGGCAAAGTCGAAAGCCAGTTGATCGACTTCAAGCTGCCCATCGCCATCATCCCCAACCTGGCCATTCACCTGAACCGTGAAGCCAACCAAGGTTGGGCGATCAATGCCCAGACCGAGCTGCCGCCGATCCTCGCGCAGTTTGCCGGTGACGAGCGTGTGGACTTCCGTGCCGTGCTCACCGAGCAGCTGGCACGGGAACATGGCTTGAACGCCGACGTGGTGCTCGACTACGAGCTGAGCTTCTATGACACCCAAAGCGCCGCGGTCATCGGTCTGAACGGCGACTTCATCGCCGGCGCGCGCCTGGACAACCTGCTGTCGTGCTACGCCGGCCTGCAAGCCTTGCTCACCAGCGACAGCGAAGAAACCTGCGTACTGGTGTGCAACGACCACGAAGAAGTCGGCTCCTGCTCGGCGTGCGGGGCCGATGGCCCGATGCTGGAACAGACCCTGCGTCGCCTGTTGCCGGAAGGGGATGAATTCGTACGCACCATCCAGAAATCCCTGCTGGTGTCTGCGGACAACGCCCACGGCGTTCACCCGAACTACGCCGAGAAGCATGACGCCAACCACGGCCCCAAGCTCAACGCCGGCCCGGTGATCAAGGTCAACAGCAACCAGCGCTACGCCACCAACAGCGAAACCGCCGGGTTCTTCCGCCACCTGTGCATGGCTCAGGAAGTACCGGTGCAGAGCTTCGTGGTGCGCAGCGACATGGGTTGCGGCTCCACCATCGGCCCGATCACCGCCAGCCACCTCGGCGTGCGCACCGTGGACATCGGCTTGCCGACGTTTGCCATGCACTCCATTCGCGAGCTGTGCGGCAGCCATGATCTGGCGCATTTGGTGAAGGTACTGGGGGCGTTCTACGCGAGCCACGACTTGCCCTGATGTGGCATGGGGTTGATGTGTTTCTGATACACATCAACCCCACTTCCTGCAATCCGACCTAGACTTGTCAGTATTCCCACTCCGACAAGGCCGTCGCACCATGATCTCCATGTCCTCCTTCCACGCCATGCTGATCCCGATCCTGATCGGCATGATCATGCTCGCCGTGGGCTTCAACTTCCGTGACAAACCCCTCGGTGTGTTTGGCATGTGGATCGGCATGCTGCTGATCCTGGGCACTGTGGTGTACAAGATCCTCGCAAAACTGGCTGAATGACGATTGCGCTCGTACACTCGGTCAACTCGTCGTTTCCAAGGTTGACCGCCTCGTGCTTTCCCGCCTGTTTGCCCTGCCCTGCTATTGCTTGATCGCCCTGCTGACGCTGCTGCCGCTGACGCCTGCCCATGCCGTGGGCCTGCCCGGCCTGCTCGGCAACACCAACAAGACCCAGCCCCAGGCCGAAGTGCCGCTGGGGCAGTCGTTGGACGAGGTGATCAAGACCCTGGAGAACGACCAGCAACGTACCCAGTTGCTGAGTGACCTGAAAAAGCTCCGTGAAGCCACGAAAAAAGCCCAACCGGCCGCCGAAGAAGGTGTGCTGGGGTTGATCGGCGGCACCCTGGCCAACCTGGAAGCACAGTTTTCGGGGGCCGATAGCCCACTGGGGCGCTGGTCCAATGAAATCGACCAGGCCAAGGAAGAACTCAGTGCACTGATACTGCCGGCCAACGAATGGCTGCCGATCATTTTCGGTTTTGCACTGATCCTTGCCGTGTGGAGCCTGCTCGCCGCCGCGCTGATCTGGCTCAGCCACCGCGTGCGCGAACGCTTCGGCCTGCCCGAAGAACTGCCGCAACATCCGCGTACCTGGGACATGGTGCGCTTTGCCCTGCGTAAACTCGGCCCATGGCTGATTGCCCTGGTGATCACGGTGTATTTGAGTTATGCCCTGCCGTCGTCCCTGGGTAAATCCCTGGCGATGGTATTGGCCTACGCGCTGGTGGTGGGCACCTGTTTCTCGGCGATCTGCGTGATTGCGTTTTCCGTGCTCGACGGCCCGCATCGCCATCGCGCGTTGTACATCCTGCGTCACCAGGCGTTCCGCCCGCTGTGGTGGATCGGCAGTTTTGCCGCCTTTGGTGAGGCCTTGAGCGACCCGCGACTGGTGGCAGCACTGGGGCAACACTTGTCCCATACCGCCGCGACCATCGCCAATGTGATGGCGGCGTTGTCCACTGGCGTGTTCATCCTGCGCTTCCGCCGACCCATCGCCCACCTGATCCGCAATCAGCCACTGTCACGCCGCCTCACACGTCGCGCCCTCAGCGACACCATCGAAATCATCGGTTCCTTCTGGTACATCCCCGCGCTGCTGTTGGTGGGTATTTCGCTATTCGCTACCTTCGTCTCGGCGGGCGATACCAGCACAGCACTGCGCCAATCGCTGCTGTGCACGGTGCTGCTGGTGCTGTGCATGGTGATCAACGGACTGGTCCGCCGTCACGCCCTCAAGCCACAACGTGGGCACAAACGCCATGCGCTGTACTCCGAGCGCCTGAAAAGCTTCGTCTACACCCTGGCCCACCTGGTGGTGTGGCTGGTGTTTATCGAGTTGGGCCTGCGGGTGTGGGGGCTGTCGCTGATCCGCTTTACCGAAGGCGATGGCCATGAAGTCAGCGTCAAGCTGTTCGGCCTGGCCGGGACCCTGCTGTTTGCCTGGTTGATCTGGATTCTCAGCGACACCGCGATCCATCACGCCCTCACCCGCTCGCGCAAAGGCCTGGCCAATGCCCGCGCGCAGACCATGATGCCGCTGATCCGCAACGTGCTGTTCGTGACCATCTTCATCATCGCCGCCATTGTCGCCCTGGCGAACATGGGCATGAACGTCACGCCACTGCTGGCCGGTGCCGGTGTGATCGGCCTGGCCATCGGTTTCGGCGCGCAGTCGCTGGTGGCGGACTTGATCACCGGCCTGTTCATCATCATCGAAGACTCCCTGGCCATCGATGACTACGTGGACGTCGGCGGTCACCTCGGCACCGTCGAAGGCCTGACCATCCGCACCGTGCGCCTGCGCGACATCGACGGCATCGTGCACACCATTCCGTTCAGCGAGATCAAGAGCATCAAGAACTACTCGCGGGAGTTCGGCTACGCGATCTTCCGTGTGGCGATCCCCTACAACATGGAGATCGACGACGCCATCAAGCTGATGCGCGATGTCGGCCAGAAGATGCGCAACGACCCACTGCAGCGCCGCAATATCTGGTCGCCGCTGGAGATTCAAGGCGTGGAGAGTTTCGAGTCGGGCAGCGCGATTCTGCGCGCACGGTTCAAGACCGCGCCGATCAAGCAGTGGGAAGTGTCGCGGGCGTTCAACCTGTCCCTCAAGCGTCATCTGGACGAGGCCGGGCTGGACCTGGCCACGCCGCGCCTGAGCGTGCAGGTGGTAACCGCCGGCACTGTGCAGGAGAAAGATCAACAACAATAAACTCAGGAGAGGTCCTTATGCGTTTAACCGGTCTGACACACCCGTGGATTTTTGGCATGTTGTGCGGGGTCGCCAGCAGTACCGTGATAGCCGCCAGCAGCGGCCAGGACAGCGCCCGTGAGGAAATCGCCGCCCAGACAAAAGCCCTTGAGCCGGCGCTGCTGGAAACCCGACGCGACATCCACGCCCACCCGGAATTGGGCAACACCGAAACCCGCACCGCCGAGCTGGTCGCCAAACAACTGCGCGACCTGGGCCTTGAAGTAAAAACCGGCGTCGCCCGTACAGGCGTCGTTGCCGTACTGAAAGGCGCCCTGCCCGGCCCCACCGTCGCCCTGCGCGCCGACATGGATGCGCTGCCGGTGAAGGAAGTCGCCGACCTGCCCTTCGCCTCCAAAGCCAAAGGCACCTACCTGGGCAAAGAAGTCGACGTGATGCACGCCTGCGGCCACGACGCCCACGTCGCTATCCTGCTGAGCACTGCGAAAATCCTGACCGGTATGCGCGAACGCTTGCCGGGCACTGTGGTGTTCTACTTCCAACCGGCCGAGGAAGGCCCGAGCGATTTCATCCCCGACGGCAAAAACACCTGGGGCGCCAAAATGATGGTGCAGGAAGGCGTGATGAAGGCGCCCAAGCCGGACGCGGTGTTCGGCCTGCACGTGTGGGCCGGTGTGCCCGCCGGCCAGATTGCCTACCGTCCGGGACCGACCCTGGCCAGCTCGGACGATTTGCGCATCAAGATCCTCGGCAAGCAAACCCACGCCGGCCGCCCTTGGGATGGCATCGACCCGATCACCGTGGGCGCACAGACTATTGTCGGCCTGCAGACCGTGGTCAGCCGCCGCACCGATATCTCGTCATTCCCGTCGGTGGTGAGCATTGGCACCATCAATGGCGGCACGCGCTACAACATCATTCCGGAGTCGGTAGACATGACCGGCACCATTCGTTCCTACGACTATGGCATCCGCCAGAAGCTGCACGCGGACGTGCGCCAGACCGTGGAGAAAATCGCTGAAAGCGGCGGCGCCAAGGCCGAAGTCACCATCATCGAGAAGTACGATCCCACCATCAACAACCCGGCGCTGACCGAGAAGATGCTGCCGAGCCTGCGCTGGGCGGCCAAGGATGACGTGGTGCAGGGCCCGTTGGTGGGCGGTGCCGAGGACTTCTCGTTTTACGCCAAGGAGGCACCGGGGCTGTTTGTGTTCCTGGGGGTGACGCCGAGGGATCAGGACATGAGCAAGGCGGCGCCGAACCACAATCCGGGGTTCTTCGTGGATGAGTCGGCGCTGGTGGTAGGGGTGAGGACATTGGCGTCGTTGGCGACGGATTATCTCTATACCCACTAGCTGCTAGCTGCCGAAATGCTTGTCTGTGGTGAGCGGGGCTGTTGTGGTGAGCGAGCTTGCTCGCGCTGGAGTGCGAAGCGCTCCCGGCTTTTTAGGGCTGCTGCGCAGCCCAGCGCGGGCAAGCCCGCTCACTACAACTGGCCCACATCCACAGGATCGGTGGGTCAACCGGCGAGCGCAGCCCCGTCCATCTTCTGGCGCAAGCTCAACGGACGCATATCCGTCCAGACTTCTTCGATGTAGGCCAGGCATTCTTTCTTCAGGCCGCTCTTGCCTACGGTGCGCCAGCCTTCTGGCACGGCCTTGTAGTCGGGCCAGATGGAATACTGTTCTTCGTGGTTGACCACTACCTGAAACAGGATGTCGTCGCGGTCAAATACTGAGGTCATTGCTGTTCTCCATCGCTGAAAGACTGGCTGCGCACCGCGCGCAGCACTGATATCTGTAGAAACGTACCAAGCGTGCAAAAAATTAGAGGCTGGCGACCGCCGCCGCCAACGCGCGCCCGAAGATGTCCGCCACCTGGTCGACTTCAGCCGCAGTAATCACCAGCGGCGGCAGGAAACGCACCACGCTGCCGTGCCGGCCACCGAGTTCCAGGATCAAGCCGCGCTTGAGGCATTCACGCTGCACCAGCGGCGCCAGTTGGCGGTGCACGGGAGGATGGCCCTGGATGTCTAGTGGGCCATTCGGGTCTACCAGTTCCACACCCAGCATCAGCCCACGACCGCGAATATCGCCCAGCTGTGGAAAGTCGCGTTGCAGGATGCGCAGGTGTTCGCCCAAACGTTCGCCCATGGCGGCCGCGTGACCGGCCAGGTCATGCTCCTTGAGGTAGCGCATCACCGCCGAGCCTGCCGCCATCGCCATCTGGTTACCCCGGAAGGTCCCGGCATGGGCGCCCGGCAGCCAGGTGTCGAGCCAGTCGCGATACACCACCACCGCCAACGGCAGGCTGCCGCCGATGGCCTTGGACATCACCACCACATCCGGAATGATGCCGGCGTGTTCGAACGCAAACATCTTGCCGGTGCGACCGAAACCGCTCTGAATTTCATCAACGATCAACGCCACGCCCGCCTGCTCGGTGATACGGCGCAGGCCGCGCAGCCAGTCGAGATCCGCCGGGATCACGCCGCCCTCGCCCTGCACCACTTCGACGATCACCGCCGCCGGCAATAGCACGCCCGCTTCGGGATCATTCAGCAAATTCTCCAGGTAATGCAGGTTGACCCGCACCCCTTCGGCGCCACCCAGGCCAAACGGGCAACGGTAGTCGTAGGGGTACGGCAGAAACTGCACGCCATTGCCGAGCAAGGCCCCCAAGGGTTTTTTCGGCCCCAGGCTGCCCATCAGGCTCAACGCGCCCTGGCTCATGCCGTGGTAACCGCCCTGGAAAGACAGTACGGTGCTGCGCCCGGTGGCGGTGCGTACCAACTTCAATGCCGCTTCCACCGCATCCGTGCCAGTAGGGCCGCAGAACTGGATTTTCGCTTCCCGCGCCAACGCAGGCGGCAACAGGCCGAACAGGTCCTGTACAAACTGATCCTTGACCGGCGTCGTCAGGTCCAGGGTGTGCAGAGGCAATTCATCGGCCAGCACTTGCTGGATCGCCTCGATCACCACCGGGTGGTTATGCCCCAGCGCCAACGTACCCGCACCGGCCAGGCAGTCGATGAAACGGCGGCCTTCCACGTCTTCCACGTAGAGGCCCTTGGCACGTTTGAGCGCCAGGGGAATGCGCCTAGGGTAGCTGCGGGCGTTGGATTCCTGCTGGCGCTGACGGGCGAGCAGCGGGGTTTCGTCGAACTGGTAAAGCGTTTCATGCACCTGGACGTCTTCGATACGGCTGGTAGCGACTGACATTTCTCGATCCCTCAATACGCTGATGATGGTGACCAAACTGCCGATCCGCTGGCGTCTGGCCCAAGGGGCATGCGCACGGATTTCCTGTTCTGGAAACGCACCAGCACGGAATGGATTTAGTGATCGCCGAGCTTTACCTGATGGATGAAGATCCCAGTGTGGGAGCGGGCTTGCTCGCGAAAGCGGAGTATCAGGCACCGGACATGTTGACTGATCCACCGCATTCGCGAGCAAGCCCGCTCCCACATTTGAACCGCACTCGGCTTCACAGCCCCAGGTACTTTTCATTCAACGCATAAAGAATCGCGCAGGTTTCAGCATCCAGAAACCCACGATAATCCCGTGGACGAAAGTGCATCTGAAACGCTCGCGTGCGCTGTTCAAACCCCTGCCGATTCTTCGCCGGCGCATACCCGTAGCGCTGAAACGCCCGCTCCACCTCGACTTCCGACGGCAAACCGAGGCAAAAGCGGCGTTGATACATCGCCTGGGACGTCTCATCAAACCAGGCCCCTACTCCGGCGTCATACAAGCGCCGCCACGGCAGTTGCGGTCCTGGATCGCTCTTACGGCTGAACGCCACGTCCGAATGCCCGAGAATGTCGGTAGGCCCAATCTGTGGATAACGTCCGAGAATGTCGCGCACCAGGGCAATCAACACGTCGACTTGTTCCTCACCGTAGGCGGGAAAGGTGAACACACCGCCGTCATCCCGTGCCAGGTTGACGATCTCGATACCGACCGAGCGGCTGTTGAGGTTGTCGCGCCCTGCCCAATGGCTCACCCCGGCATGCCAGGCGCGCTTGTCCTCTTCCACCAACCGGAACACCCGCAACTCTTCGTAGCCTGCGGCGCGGTAGCTGGGGTCGTCAGAGTCGGGCAGCAGGTAGTGCGCACTCACGCCATCCTGGGTCAGGGTGCGCAGGGATGAGCCAAAAGGTGCCGCGGTGTAATGCAGGATCACCTGCCGCACGGGCTCGCCGTTGCGTTCGTTGAAACCTTTGGCAGGGAAGCTTGTATCGATGACCAACATAAGAACCGTCCTTTTCAATACAGGCCGAGTCATTCAGCCCGTTCAAGCGCAAAAAATTACCGCCATCCTGAAGGCTTGATCCTCAGGAGGGCGGTAACTATGTGGCACTTGAAAGAAAAGTGATCAGCGCCGCAGCGGCATGCCCAGGTCAACGCGCAAGCCATCCGGCTGGCTGTCGAACTTCAGCGAGCAGGAGCAGCGCTGCACGATCGCTTGCACAATCGCCAGCCCCAGGCCGCAGCCTTCGCTGCTGCCATTGCGCCAGAAGCGTTGGGTCAGGTACTGCAGGTCCTCCGGCGAAATCTGCTGGCCGTGGTCACGCACGCGGAACACCACGTTATCTGCCTCGATCAATACGCGCAGTTCCACCCGCGTGTCCGCAGGCGTATGGCGCAGGGCGTTGTCCAGCAGATTGCGCAGGGCTGCGACCGCCAGGCCCACCGGCATTTCCACCGGGGTAGCGGACAGATTGTCCGGCAGGATCAGGTCGATACGCGCGTTATCGCCGGCATTGGCATCCAGGATGGCCAGCCGTGCCACGTCCTCGGCGCTGGAGTGCATGCCATCGTCAAATGACAGGTTGCCCTCCACCCGCGCCAGCAGCAGCAATTGCTCCAGGGTGCGATGCAGGCGGTCGGCGCCCTCCTCGGCGTGGGCCAGGGATTGGTCGCGGGCTGCGCCGTCGGTCATGCGCGCTACTTGCAGGTGGGTCTTGATCGCCGTCAGCGGGCTGCGCAGTTCGTGGGCGGCGTCGCCAGTGAGGCGGCGTTCGCGCTCGATGGTCTTGGCGATGCGTTGCAACAGTTGGTTCTGGGTGTCGAGCAGCGGCTTGAGCTCGCTGGGCAACGGGTGGATCTGCAACGGTTCCAGGGAATCGGCACTGCGGCGCATCAAGGCGTCACGCATGCGGTTGAGCGGCAGCAGGCTCTGGCCGATGCCCAACCACAGCAGGCACAGGCAGCCAAGCATTGCCACGCCGACCGGCACCGAAGCAGCCAGCAGGATCGACAGGTTCAACGCCTCACGCTCCACCTGACGGTCGGCGGTGGTGATCAACAGGTCACCACGGGACAGGGTGAAACTGCGCCAATTCACGCCATCGATCACCTGGTCACGAAAGCCACTCTGGCGCGATTCCAGGCCTTCATCCGGCGTGGCATGACTGCGCGCCAGCACTTCGCCACGCAAGGAACTGACCTGGCACGCCATGCCACCCGGCACGTTGAGTTGTGCCCCATGGAAATGCGCACCGCCGCTCACACTGGCCAGGCCCGGCATTTGCTCGGTCAGCCCCGCCACCATGCGCGCCGACGCCACCAGGCGTTGGTCGAGAGAGAACATCATCTGGTTGCGCAGGTCGTTGAGCATCCAGGCCGCCGCCAGCGCCCAGATCAACACAAAAGCGGCGCCCAGCTTGAATGTCAGGCGCAGGCGCAGGCTTTTCACGATGCGTCCTCGCCCCCGTCCGCCGGGCCCAGGCGATAGCCGAGGCCGCGCACGGTCTCGACGATGCCGTTGCCCAATTTGCGCCGCAGGTGGTGGATATGCACGTTGAGGGCGTTGCTTTCCAATTCGTCATTGAAACCGTAGACGCTGTCCTTGAGCTGTTCGCTGGACAGCACCCGGCCTTTGTTATGCAACAGGGCCTGCAACAGCGCCTGCTCGCGGCGCGACAGGTCCACCGGCTCGCCGCCCAGGAAGGTTTCGCGGCTGCTGGGGTCGTAGGCCAGGCGGCCATGTTCGATCAGGTTGACGCTGCGCCCCGCCACCCGACGCAGCAGGGTTTGCAGACGGGCGGCGAGTTCGCGCAGGTCGAAGGGTTTGAGCAGGTAGTCGTCGGCGCCGGCCTGCAGGCCGTCGACACGGTTGGTCACTGAGTCGCGTGCGGTGAGGATCAGCACCGGAATCTCCAGGCCCTGGCTGCGCTGTTGCTGCAACAGCTTGAGGCCGTCCTCGTCCGGCAGGCCGAGGTCGAGCACCATGATGTCAAACGTGGCGGCCCTGAGCATCGCGCGCGCGGCACCGGCAGAGGCCACGCGCTCCACGGTAAAACCCTGGGCGGTCAGGCCGGCCACGATGCCGCTGGCGATCAGTTCGTCGTCTTCACAGACCAGTACGTGCATGGTGAACCCTTCATGAAAGATGGGGTGATTAAAAGTGCCGTGGATTAACTGCAGATTATGCCGCTAACCCCCCCACACTCAATCTAGAATAGCCTCGGTTAATCATCGGTTAATCAACGCCACACATTGTGTGCCTACTTGCATCGAACTAAGGCTTGACCATGCGGCATCTGTTTACCTTTCTGCTGGTGTTGTTCGCGGGGTTCGCCCAGGCCGCGCCGGGCAATCCGTTTGAGACCAAACCCGATTTCCTCCCGGTGGGCAAAGCCTTCACCTTTACCTCCGAACGTCTTGAAAGTGGCGAGACCCAGCTGTATTGGCAGATTGCCGACGGTTACTACCTCTACAAGCAACGCATGAAATTCGAGGGCCTGGCCGAAAAGCCCGCGTTGCCGCAAGGCGAGGCCCATAGCGATGAATTCTTCGGTGACCAGGAGGTGTATCGCCAGGGCCTGGAGGTGAAGATCCCGGCCGGCGCCACCGGCCAGGTCAAGTTGGGCTGGCAGGGCTGCGCCGATGCGGGCCTGTGCTATCCGCCGCAGTCGATCACCGTGGACCTGGGGGGCAACCCGGCCGTCGCCGCGACCGCCGAAGCCCAGGATCAGAGCCTGGCCAGTGGCCTGCAACAACGCAGCCTGGGCTGGAGCCTGCTGATATTCTTTGGCTTGGGACTGCTGTTGGCCTTTGCCCCATGCTCGTTGCCGATGCTGCCGATTCTCGCCGGCCTGGTGGTCGGCAGCGGCGCAAGCCCGCGGCGCGGGTTTGCCCTGGCCAGCAGCTACGTCGTATGCATGGCGCTGGTGTATGCCGCGCTCGGCGTGCTGGCGGCCTTGCTGGGTGGCAACCTTGCCGCCTGGCTGCAAACGCCGTGGATTCTCGGCAGCTTCGCCGCCCTGTTCGTGATTCTTGCCCTGCCGATGTTCGGCTTCTTTGAACTGCAACTGCCGGCCTTCCTGCGTGATCGCCTGGACAATGTCAGCCGCCAGCAAAGCGGCGGCAGCCTGGTCGGTGCGGGAGTTCTCGGCGCACTGTCCGGCCTGCTGGTGGGCCCGTGCATGACCGCCCCCCTGGCCGGAGCCCTGTTGTATATCGCCCAGAGCGGCAACGCCTTGCACGGCGGCCTGATCCTGTTCGCCATGGGCATCGGCATTGGCATTCCGCTGTTGCTGCTGGTGACCGTGGGCAATCGCTTCCTGCCCAAGCCGGGCACCTGGATGAACGTACTCAAGGGCGTCTTCGGCTTCCTGTTCCTCGGCACCGCCGTGCTGATGATTCGCCCAGTGGTCGATGAAAGCCTGTGGATCGGCCTGTGGGGCGCACTCGCGTTGGTGATGGCCTACTGCGGCTGGACCCTGGCCCGCGAATATGGCCTGGCGGCCAAGGTGTTTGGCGCCGGTTCCCTGGTGCTCGGCCTGTGGGGCGCGGTGCTGGTGGTGGGCGCAGCGGGTGGCAGCGATGACCTGTGGCAACCGTTGAAGGTCTACAGCGGCTCGCGGACTGCCGCCGCACCGAGCGCACACGACGCCTTCATGACCCTCAGCGACCCCGCCGTGCTGCAAAGCCAGCTCGATAGCGCCAAGGCCCAAGGCCAGTGGGTGCTGGTGGATTACTACGCCGACTGGTGCGTGTCGTGCAAAATCATGGAAAAACAGGTATTCGGTAAACCCGAGGTGATGGCTGCCCTGAAAGACGTACGCCTGCTGCGCCTGGACGTCACCGCCGACAATGCCGCCAGCCGCGAGCTGCTCGGCCGCTACAAAGTCCCTGGCCCACCGAGCTTCGTATGGATCGGCCCGGACGGTGAAGAACGCCGCGCCCAACGCATCACCGGCGAAGTGGATGCCGCCGCTTTCCTGCAACGCTGGACGCAAACCCGGGACGCCCTCTGAATGCTGACCCTGACCATCGGCACCTTCGCCATCGCCCTGAATCACATCCTGCTGATCAGCGCGCTGATTCTCGCCACCCTGGTGGGCTGGCGCGTGGCCAAGCGTGGTGGTGAAAACCCGGAATCGGTGCTGTTCAGCCTGTTCCTGCTGGGCATGCTGGTGGCCCGCGTCAGCTTTGTGCTGATGTACTGGAGTGACTACAGTCACGCGCCGCTGCAGATGGTCGACCTGCGCGACGGCGGCTTCCTCGCCTGGCCCGGTGTGATTGCGCTGATCCTGGGCGCGCTGCTCTACGGCTGGCGCCGCCCGGCCCTGCGCACGCCGCTGGCTGCCGGGGTGGCCACCGGCCTGGTGTTCTGGGGCCTGACCAGTCTGTCCCTGAGCCTCTACGACAAAGGCTCGCAACTGCCGGACATCACCCTGCGCAATGCCAATGGCGACGTGGTGCAACTGACCGATTACAAAGGCGGCCCGCTGGTGATCAACCTGTGGGCCACCTGGTGCCCGCCGTGCCGTCGCGAGATGCCGGTGCTGGAACGTGCCCAGCACCAACGCCCTGACGTGACCTTCCTGTTCGTCAACCAGGCCGAAAGCATGCAGAGCGTCAGCACCTTCCTCGCCACCCAGGGCCTGACCCTCGACAACGTTTTATTCGACGCCAGCGGCCGCCTCGGCCAAGCCGTGGGCTCGATGGCCTTGCCGACGACGCTGTTCTATAGCGCCGAAGGGCGCCTGATCAACAGCCACCTCGGCGAACTGTCCCAAGCCAGCCTGGCCCGTGCCATGGAACCCTTCGACACCGCCCCACAAAGGAAACCGACATGCCTCGCCTCCGCCACCTGCTGACCCTGCTGCCGCTGACGCTCGCGGCCACCCTGGCCCAGGCCGAAGACTGGCCGGCGCCGATCAAACAGATCGAGGCCAAGGGCGCCAAGATCCTTGGCAAATTCGACGCCCCCAGCGGCCTCACCGGCTACGCCGCGCAATACCAGAACCGTGGCATGGCCCTGTACTTGACCGCCGACGGCAAAAGCGTGATCGCCGGCAACCTGTACGACGCCCAAGGCAACGACCTGAGCAGCGCGCCGCTGGAGAAACTGGTGTACGCGCCGATGGCCAAGGAAGTCTGGGCCAAGATGGAAAAAAGCAGCTGGATCCAGGACGGCGACGTAAAAGCCCCGCGCATCGTCTACCTGTTCAGCGACCCCAACTGCCCTTACTGCAACATGTTCTGGGAACAGGCGCGTCCGTGGGTGAAGGCCGGCAAAGTGCAGCTGCGCCACATCATGGTTGGCATCATCCGCGAAGACAGCCCAGGCAAATCCGCTGCGTTGTTCGCCGCCAAGGATCCGCAAAAAGCCCTTGAAGAACATGAAGCCGCCGGCAAAGGCAGTAAGTTGCAGGCGCTGGACAAGATCCCGGCCGATATCGAGGCCAAGCTGGATAGCAACATGAAGTTGATGGATGAGCTGGAATTGTCAGCGACGCCGGCAATTTTCTATCTGGATGACAAGGGTGGGTTGCAGCAACAGCAGGGGGCGCCTTCGCCGGAGAAGTTGGGGAAGATTTTGGGGCCGAAGTAAGCCACGCGCGATTGTTTAAAAAAAAGGCCTCCATTCTGCGGAGGCCTTTTGCTTGCTAGAAAACGCTCAGTGGAATCAGAGCTCATACACCCTGAGCCAAGTCACCCTGAAGTCATTTCCCGGCCCCATGCCCATACGAAGGTTATTGAAACTGAGCCTTACAGTAGCCGAAGAGGCAGTAAACGCGCCCTCAAGATAATACCAATTGGTATCAGGTGTAATCACCGGGGTGATATCGACTCCATTCACCCTAAGCACAAGCAGAGGCGGGTTAGGGACGCCGTTATCGTCCCGGACCCAGGCGTGAAACATATATATATGCCCCGGTTCCAGATTGTCGAAAACTCTAAAAAGTATCTCGCTCTGGGTGCCTGGGTTGGTTGTATTTGTATACCCCCAGTTCGTCAGCCAGTAGCCGTTACCCCAAGGATAGGGGCCGTAATCACGTCTCAGATCAGCAGGGTTGGTTGCCCCGGCGCCTCTCTGCCAGCTGTTCCAGTCTCTCCCATTTGGGTCGAATGGCGTTTCGTCAAGCAAGCGCTTACGAAGGATTAACTTCAACGCAGGAAAAGTAATTGCCTTGTTTACATCAACACCGCCGTCCGCGGTTAGCTTGAACACGAAAGTCAATTCCGTACCGGTTTCGTATTTATCCAACTCAAGTCGCTTAAGCGCGCGCGACAACCCGTTGGTGACATCCGCATTCGTAATCAACTCGGCATCCATTACCTTAAAGGTGTGGATAGACCCATTCCACAACTTGCCCGAACACTCCAGCCAGCCCCGTTGCCCGGTCAACATGAACCACCAATCGGGCACACCAATGTCAGCATCGGCACCAAATGTACGCAAATCCAGAATGCCGCCTTGCGTTGCAGGCGGCGTGGCCTGCGCCACTTCCGGCGTTGTCAGGCGCACAGGCTCGCTGACGTCAAGATCCAGATCTTTCGACGTCTGAAACTTGCAGGCACTGGTAACGGTGTAGTTGATCGTGAGCGTCTTGCCGCTTGCATGAATCACTTCCGTGCGATCAATAGGGAAGTCTACATATCCACGATTTCTGTCACCCGGCAGGGGGAGCAACGGTATGGAGGTGCCATCTGCCCGCTTAACGTTCAACTCGATGTGATGTTTGTCGCTTATGCCGGTGTAGGCAACTCGAACGGTCATGCCGTTTCTGGCGTTGTAAATCGTCAGTTGATTGCCCACAGCTTCGAGCACATCCGGCGCATCCAACACCAGGTCTTCCTGCTCAATGTTAAGCGTTTGAACAGGAAACTCGAACGCAGTCGCCAGATCGCACTTCCCATCAAAACTCACCGCCGCATGCAGCTCGAAATTGCTGCAATCCTCAAGTTTTTGCAACGCTACCCGGCTGATCGGTGCCTCCACGCCATTAGTCAGCCAGTCGGCCGTGAGGGGCTCATCCATCAGCACAGACAATTGATAGGCGCTGCCGTCCTCCAAAGTACCGATGATCCAAACCCAGACACATTGCCCGACAGCAGCGTAGTGCCAGATAGGCACCAGCACGGTGGCATCGTCCGTGAATGTCTTGAGGTCAAGGGTGCGACCCGTCGCTTGTTCGATGCATGGCCTGGTCAGTTGAGGCCCTAACACCTTAATCACACATTCGGGAGAGTTCTGCGGCAGGTAATTGTTAAATTGAACGCTATAGATCAGTGTCAACGTTTCGTTGAACAAGGCTGCGAAGATCTCAGGCGCGACATCGAATGAAAGGCTCACATCGCCCGGGTTTACGTGCTGGCAACCGAGAGGCCTGGGCCCATAATTCGGTCCACTGACTTGCGCGCAGACATGATCGCCTTCGGTCATGCCTGGGTAGGCCACAATTACATGTCCGCCCTGGGTGGTATTGGCCGGGTTGACCTGCCAGTGGCCAGGGGATATCTGCACTGCTTCCTGTAGACGCGGCGGGTTCAACTCCAGTGCAGGATCGACGCGCAACAGCACTGTAGAGCGCTGATGGAAATCCTGAGCATTTCTAGGCAGCGGGTTCACATTCGACACCGGTGCATCAGGTTCACAACCGTCCCAGATAACCCCCAAATGGCAGGTACATGACGAGTAATCATCCAAGCGTGCTAGCCAGGCCCGCAACAACTCAAACTCGAACACATACCCCTCATGCGCTTCCTCTTCAGTTACGACATGATCAAAGGCCACCCATTTGAATAACGGCGGCACGTTTTGCTCATTACCCGCAACAACAATAAACAATCGCGAGCCCGCCCGAATCATCGGCCAGGCCTTGACCCGGATAGTTTCATTCCCCTTGAACTTGAACATGCTCAACCACCGCGTGCCCCACTCCAACTCGGCATGCGCGAACTCAGGCATTGATTCACGCAGATCACCTTCGCGGACGTCCTGGATCTCAAGTTCAAGTACCAGTGACTCTTCGCGCTTACCACCGACAACAGCCTCGTACGAGATCAGCACCGTATGCCCGATACAGGTACTGATCCATTGCCAAGGAATGTCGGCTACATCGCCACTCACCACATGGATCGGAGGGAATGTCGCACAGCTCTGGCCCTTGATAGCGAAATGCACAATGACCTGGGTGCTTCCTGCGGGAAGCGTCAGTGTCGCAGTCGTACCTTGAGCGGCATCCAGAGGGTAAAGCAGACTATTGTTCGTAGCGTACTGGATGATCGCAAAGGGTAATTCAGCTGTGACCGCCTTGATTGATGCGGCGGGTGCAGCGCTCATAACCTGAGCTGGGGAGGTTTTTTTAGGGATCGGTTTTTTAGCCACGATAAGACTCCTGTCCAACGTTAGATAACCGTCAAGGCTGGCTTTACCAGCCAAAAGCTTCGGTTATCTAACGCTCGGATCAGAAATCTTGCCTACTGTCAGATCTGACAGTTCTGACAAGTGGCGCGCTTAAAGTCCCTCCAACTCCGCCATCAAATCACTCAACCGATCCACCTTCTCGGCACTGATCTCATTGGCCGCCAACCCATCGATATACTCAGCCAATTCCGCCACCGTGCTGCACTCGAACATCGCCCGCAGCGGCACATCCCGCTGCAAGGTCTTCTGCACCCGCGAGGCAATCTGCGTGGCCAGCAACGAGTGCCCGCCCAGTTCAAAGAAGTTGTCTTGCACCCCCACCCGCTCGACCTTCAGCACTTCGGCCCAGATCGCGGCCAAGGTGCTTTCCAGTTCGTTGCGCGGCGCCAGGTAGTCCTGGCTGTGCAGCTGGCCGATCTCCAGGGCCGGCAGCGCCTTGCGGTCGAGTTTGCCGTTGGCGTTGAGCGGCAGGCGGTCGAGCCAGAGCCAGTGCAGCGGCACCATGTATTCCGGGAGTTCGGCGCGCAGGCGTTGCTTGATGCGGTCGAGGCGTTCGCTTGAGTTCAGGGCTGCATCCGCCGCCACCAGGTAGCCGACCAGGTGCTTGCCGTTGACGCCTTCCTGCACGCCTACCGCCGCGTCGCGCACTTCCGGTTGTTCATGCAGGCGCGCTTCGATTTCACCCAGTTCGATGCGGTAGCCACGAATCTTCACCTGATGGTCAACACGCCCGACGTATTCCAGCACGCCGTCGCTGCGACGGCGCGCGAGGTCGCCGGTGCGGTAGAGGCGTTCGCCCGATGCGCCGAAGGGGTTCGGCACAAATACCGGCGCGGTGCGCAGCGGGTCGCTGACGTAACCGCGACCGACGCCCGTACCGGCGACGCACAACTCGCCAACTGCGCCTTGCGGCACCAGTTCCAGGGCGCCATCGAGCAGGTACAAACGGTTGTTGTCGGTCGGTGTACCAATCGGCAGATAGGTGCCACGGGTAGACGCCAGGTCGACGCGGTAGAACGCCACATCGTCCGAACATTCCGCCGGGCCGTAAGCGTTGACTAGCCCGATCTGCGGATAACGCAGCAACCACTGATGCGCCAATTCCGGCGGCATCGCTTCACCGGTCGGCAGCATCCAGCGCAAGCCATCCAGGCTGATGCGGTCCTGGGCGAGCATGCCTTGGATCAGCGACGGCACGCTTTCCAGCACGGTGATGCCTTGGGCCTGCACATGCTCCAGCAAGCCCTGCGGATCATGGGCGATGGCGTTCGGCACGATATCCACCCGTGCGCCAAACAACGGCGCAGCGAGGAACTGCCATACGGAAATATCGAAGCTCTGCGACGCGGTTTGCGCAATCACATCGGCGTCGCTCAAGGCCAGGTACGGCACCTTGCTCAATTGGTTGTTGATCATGCCGCGCTGTTCCACCATCACGCCCTTGGGCAGGCCGGTGGAGCCCGAGGTGTAGATCACGTAGGCGAGGTTGTCCGGGCCACTGTAGATGCCAGGGTTTTCGCCACGTGCCGGTATCTCTTCCCACACCAGCAACTGGCAGTCAAAACCCTCCAACAACTCGATGGCCTGCTCGCGGGACGCCTCGGTGCACACCAGCAATGGCGTGCGGCTCAGGTCGATGATGCTGCGCAGGCGCTGGCTTGGCAGGCCTGGGTCCAGCGGCAGGTAGCCCGCACCGGCCTTGAAGCTGCCGATGATCATGCCGAGCAGGTCAAGGCCACGCTCGGCCAGCAACGCCACCGGCTGGTCCAGGCCGACACCCGCTGCGATCAGCGCGTGGCCGAGGCCGTTGCTGCGGCGGTTAAGTTCCTCATAAGTCCATTGCTGGTCTAGGCAGCTGGCAGCGATGCGCTGCGGGTGCGCGGCGACCTGCTCTTCGAACAGTTCGATGTAGCTGCGCTCCAGCGGGTAAGCATGCTCACTCTGGTTGCAGCCCTCCACCAGGAACCCGCGCTCCTGCTCGCCAATCAGCGGCAAGTCGGCCATGTCGCCATGGAAGCCTTGGACCAACGCCAACAGCAGGCGCTTGAACTCGCTGAGCATGCCTTGCACGGTGGTTTCGTCGAAGTAGCGCTGGTCGTAGGACAGGTGCAGGCCCAGGTCATCGCCCGGATAACACACGGCCGTCAGCGGGAAGTTGGTGTGGGTACGGCCGGAATCCGAGGTGGCATTCAGGCTTTGTGCGCGGTCCAGCACCGAGACTTCCACCGGGGCGTTTTCGAACACGAACAGGCTGTCGAACAGCGGCTGGCCCTTGGGCAGTTCGCTGTGTTCCTGGATCGTCACCAGCGGCAGGTATTCGTACTCGCGCAGTTGCATATTGCTGTCGAGCAAACCACTCAGCCACTGGCGCACGCTGCAACGCTGGTCATCCTCGGGCAGTTTCACCCGCAGGGCGATGCTGTTGATGAACAGGCCGACGGTGCGTTGCATCTCCGGCATTTCCACCGGGCGGCCGGCCACGGTCACACCGAACAACACGTCGCGATCACCGCTCAGGCGGCGCAGCACCAGCGCCCATGCCGCCTGGGCAAAGGTGTTGACAGTCAGTTGATGCGCCTGGGCCAGTTCGCGCAGCTGGGCACCGTCGCGGGCATCGAGGCGGGTGTAGCAATCGCCCACCACCATGCCGCCGCTGTGGCCCGCGTGTTCACGCAGGAACGGCCGGTCGCTCGGGATCGGCGTGGTGCGCTCGAAACCTTGCAGGTTCTGCTGCCACCACTGGCGCGCTTCGTTGAGGTTCTGGCGTTGCAGCCAGGCGATGTAGTCGCGATAACGCGGCGGTGTCGCCAGTTGCGCGTCGCGGCCTTCACCCAGGGCCATGTAGAGTTCGAAGAAGTCATTCATCAGCAACGAACGGCACCAGGCATCGATAAGGATGTGGTGGTTGCTCATCATGAACCAGTAGCGCTCGGCACCGACGCGGATCAGGCGCAGGTGGAACGGTGCCTGGTTGAGCAGATCGAAACCGGCTTCGCGCTCTTGCTTGAGCAGCGCTTGCAGACGCGGTTCCTGTTCGCTTTCCGGCGCGTTGCTCCAGTCCAGGTATTCAATCGGCGTGCTGCCCGGTTTGTGGATCACTTGCAGCATGTCTTCGCCGACGTTCCAGCAGAACGAGGCGCGCAGGGCTTCGTGGCGGGCGATCACCGCCTGCCAGGCCTGGGCGAAACGCTCCGGGTCCAATGCGCTGTTGATGCGGTAGCGGTCCTGCATGTAGTAGAGGCCGGTGCCGGGCTCCAGCAGGGTGTGCAGCAGCAGGCCTTCCTGCATCGGGGTCAGCGGGTAGACGTCTTCGATGGCGCTGGCGGCAATCGGCAGGCTATCGAGTTGCGCTTGGGTCAGGTGCGCCAGCGGGAAGTCGGACGGCGTGAGGCCTCCGGCATCGTCCTGCAGGCAATGCGCGACCAGGCTTTGCAGCTCAGCGAGGTAGGCATCCGCCAGTTCATGGATGCTCTGTTGATCGTGACGCTCGCGGCTGAAGGTCCAGCGCAGCACCAGTTCACCGCCGTACACCTGGCTGTCGACGCTCAACTCGTTGGGCAGCGGCGCGTCCGGGTCATGGGCCAGGCCGGCGGACTCGTCCAGCGGGTGGAACAAGGCATCGGCACCGAAGCTCTGGTCGAACTGGCCGAGGTAGTTGAAGGTGAGCTGCGCGCTCGGCAGCGCGGCCATGGTCTGCTTGCACAGGTCATCGGCCAGGTAGCGCAGCACGCCATAGCCCAGGCCTTTATGCGGTACGGCGCGCAGTTGCTCCTTGATCGCCTTGATCGAATCGCCCTGCCCGGCGTGCGGGGTCAGGCGTAGCGGGTAAGCACTGGTGAACCAGCCGACGCTGCGGGTCAGGTCGATGTCATCGAACAGGGTTTCACGGCCATGGCCTTCCAGTTGGATCAGCGTCGAAGCGTGGCCGCTCCAGCGGCATACCACGCGGGCCAAGGCGGTCAGCAGCAGGTCGTTGACTTGGGTGCGGTAGGCGCTTGGCGCCTGTTGCAGCAACTGGCGGGTGTGTTCGGCATCCAGGCGCACGCTGACGGTGTCGGCGTCGCGGTTGCGCAGCGAGCCTTGTGGACGGGCCACTGGCAATACGGTTTCCGGCCCAGCCAATTGGTCTTGCCAGACGCTCAACTCTTCACGCAGGGATTCGCTGCCGGCATAGGCCTGCAAACGTGCGGCCCAATCACGCAAGGCGCTGGTCTTGGCCGGCAGGCTGACGGACTGGCCTTCGCTGAGTTGGCGGTAGACGTTTTGCAAGTCTTCCAACAACACGCGCCAGGACACGCCGTCTACCACCAGGTGATGGATCGCGATCAACAGGCGTTGCTGTCCCTCGGGTCCGTCCACCAGCAAGGCGCGCAGCAGCGGGCCGTGTTGCAGGTCGAGGCTGCGCTGGGTGTCGGTGAACAGCGCGGTGCACTGCGCCATGTCACGCACTTGCGCCTGCATCAGCACGCCGCCTTGCGGCGCGGCTAAATGCTCGGCGTGCCATTGCGCGTCGCGCTGGCAGAAGCTCAGGCGCAGGGCGTCGTGGTGTTCCAGCACCGCCAGCAGCGCTTGCTCCAGGCGATGGGGGTCGAGCAGTTGCAGTGGTTTGAGGACCAGCGCCTGGTTCCAGTGCTGACGGTTTGGGATGTCGGTATCGAAGAACCAATGTTGGATCGGCGTGAGGCCCGAGCTGCCGGTCAGCACGCCCTGCTCTGCCGTGACCTGCTCGGAGCGCGTGGCCACGGCGGCTAGGGTCTGCACGGTTTGGTGCTGGAACAGGTCACGGGGGCTGAAGTGAATCCCGGCCTGTCGCGCACGGCTGACCACCTGGATCGACAGGATCGAGTCGCCACCCAGCTCAAAGAAGTTATCGTCCAGGCCGACTTGCTGCACGTTCAGCACGGCGCACCAGATCGCCGCCAACGTCTGTTCAAGCTCGTTGCGTGGCGCCACATATGTTTGGCGGTTTGCCTCAGGATCCGGTTGCGGCAAGGCACGGCGATCAAGTTTGCCGTTGGCGGTCAGCGGCATGCTGTCCAGCACGATCAGGTGCGCGGGCACCATGTAGTCCGGCAGTTGCGCCTTGAGATGGGCCTTCAGCGCGTCACGCAGCGCGCCGTGTTCCGCATCGCTGACCAGATACGCCACCAGCTGTTTGCCGCTCGGCGAATCCAGCGCCAACACCACTGCTTCGCGCACGGCAGCGTGTTCGAGCAGGCGGGTTTCGATCTCGCCCAGTTCGATACGGAAACCACGGATTTTCACCTGATGGTCGATCCGCCCCAGGTACTCCACCAGGCCATCGGCGCGTTGGCGCACCAGGTCACCGGTGCGGTACAGGCGCCCGCCATTGCTCGCGAATGGATCGGCGACAAAACGCTCGGCGGTCATTCCCGGACGCTGGTGATACCCCTGGGCCAGGCCGGCGCCGCCGACGTACAACTCGCCGGTCGCGCCTTGTGGCACCAGGGCCAGGTCGGCGTCGAGAATGTACGCCACGCGGTCACCGATGATGCTGCCGATCGGCACGCTGGCGGCGCCCTCCTCCAACTGCTCAGGCGCGAGGCTGGCCAGCGGCATCACCACGGTTTCAGTCGGGCCATAGGCGTTGAAGAACACCTGTGGCTGGAACGCGGCGCGGATGCGCTGCAAATGTTCGCCGGTCAGGGCTTCGCCGCCGGTGATGCACATGCGCACCGGCAAGGTTTGTTGTTGAGTCGCCAACCACTGCGCCAACTGGCTGCCGTAGCTCGGGGTGAAGCCCAGGATGTTGATGCCATGGGTACGGATCAGCCCGCAGATTTCCTCGGCATCCCACTGGCCCTGCGCCCGCAACACCACCTGCGCGCCGCTGAGCAGCGGCACCAGCAGGCGCTCGGTGGCGGCGTCGAAGTTGATCGAATAGAAGTGCAGCTCGCAGTCCTCCGCGCGCATGCCAAACCGCTCGATCACCGCCGCGCAATGCATGGCGATTTCACCGTGGGACACCACCACGCCTTTCGGCTTGCCGGTGGAACCAGAGGTGTAGATCAAGTACGCCTGGTGTTGCGGCAGGCTGATAAACGGCAGCGCATCGGCCGGGTAGTTGGCCAGCACTGGCGAGTCATCTTCCAGGCACCAGCACGCGACGGTGGCCGGCAACTCGCCGAGGGCTTCGAACATCGCCGCATCGCTGAGCAGCAGGCCGATGCCGCTGTCTTCGATCATGTAGTGCAGGCGATCCAGCGGGTATTCCGGGTCCAGCGGCACATAGGCGCCGCCAGCCTTGAGGATGGCCAGCAGGCCGATGACCATTTCCAGGGAGCGCGGCAACGCCAGGCCGACGCGCACCTGCGGGCCGACGCCACGTTCGCGCAGCATCCAGGCCAGGCGGTTGGCGCGTTCGTCGAGTTCACGGTAGCTGAGGGTCACGCCGGCAAAGGTCAGCGCCGGCGCATCGCCACGCACTGCGGCCTGTTGGCGGAACAGTTGCTGGATGCACTGGTCGAGACGGTGCTCACCTTTCTCGACGCCAAGGCTGTCTTGCAACACGCGCTGTTCTTCGGCGCTCAGCAACGGCAATTCGCTGAGACGCTGTTGCGGGTTGGCGATCAACGCTTCCAGCAGGTTGCGCCAATGCTCGGCCATGCGTGCAATGCGCGGCTCGTCAAACAGGTCGGTGCTGTAGGTCAGGCAGCAACCCAGCCGATGATCGAGGTCGGTGACTTCCAGGTTGAGGTCGAACTTGGTCGCGCGGGCATCGTTGGCCAGGTATTCGACGGTCATGCCAGCCAGTTGGCGGCTTTGCTGGAACTCCCAGCGCTGCACGTTGCACATCACCTGGAACAGCGGGTTGTACGCTGCGCTGCGCGGGGGTTGCAGGGCTTCCACCAGATGGTCAAACGGCAAATCCTGATGGGACTGACCCTCGATCACGGTGTGGCGCACTTGCTCGAACAACTCAGCGACATTCATCTGCCCATTGAGCTGGCAACGCAGCACCTGGGTGTTGAGGAACGCGCCGATCAGGCCTTCGCTTTCCGGGCGAATGCGGTTGGCGACCGGAGCGCCGATACGCAGGTCGGTCTGGCCGCTGTAGCGATAGAGCAACACAGCCAGGGTGGCGGTCATGGTCATGAACAGGGTAAGGCCGCGTTCGGCATTGAAAGCACGCACACGGGCCGCAAGGTCGTCGCTGAGGTCGAAGCGATACAGCTCGCCCTGGTGGCTTTGCACAGGCGGACGCGGACGGTCGCCGGGCAGTTCCAGCAGCGGGTGTTCATTGCCCAGTTGCGCAGTCCAGTAATCCAATTGGCGTTGACGCTCGCCGGATTCCAGCCACTGGCGCTGCCACACGCTGTAGTCGAGGTACTGCACGGGCAGCGGCGCCAGCGGCGAGTCGCGCTCGTCGATAAAGGCTTCGTACAAGGCACTGAGTTCACGGGCAAAGATGTCCATGGCCCAGCCTTCGGTGACGATGTGGTGCAGGGTCAATACCAGGTAGTGTTCCTGCTCGCCGGCCTTGACCAGGCACGCACGCAGCAGCGGCCCGGTTTCCAGGTTGAACGGCGTGTGTGCCTCGTGATCGGCCAGTTGTTGCAGGCGCGGTTGGCGTTCGGTTTCGCTCAGCGCGGAGAAATCCTGCCAGTCCATGCGCAGGCCCGTTTGCGGCGAGACCTTCTGATAGGCCACGCCGTCGACGCTCGGGAACGTCGTGCGCAGGGTTTCATGACGCATGATCAGCGCTTGCAACGCCGCCTCGAAACGCCCCACATCCAGCACGCCGCGCAAACGCGCCATGCCGCCGACGTTGTAGGCCGGGCTGTCCGGTTCCATCTGCCACAGAAACCACATGCGCTGCTGGGAATAGGACAACGGCACCGGCTGGCTGCGGTCGACCTTGGCGATGGCCGTCTGTTGGTTGCGCTGGCCTGAAGCCTGGATCAGGCCGACCTGCTCGACAAACGCCCCCAACTCACTGGCTTCAAACAAGGTACGCAACGGCAGCTCGACGTCACAGGCCTGGCGGGTGCGGGAGATGATCTGCGTGGCCAGCAACGAGTGGCCGCCGAGGGCGAAGAAGTCATCGCGCAGACCAATGCCTGGCAGGCCGAGGACTTCGCGCCAGATGGCGGCGATCTGCTGTTGCAGCGGGGTTTCGGGTTCGACATGTTCACGCACTTGCCACACCGGTTCGGGCAACGCGCGGCGGTCCAGCTTACCGCTGGGGCTCAGGGGCATGGCGTCCAGGCGCATCAACAGCGCGGGCACCATGTACTCCGGCAATTCGGCGGCCAACGCGGTTTTGACCTGCTGTTCGTCCAGTTCGCCCTGGGCGGTGAAGTAGCCGATCAACTGCCCGTCATGCACCTGCACGACGGCTTGGGCGATGCCGTCCAGGCCAAGCATGCGCGCTTCGATTTCTTCCGGTTCCACACGGAAGCCGCGCAGCTTGACCTGCTGATCGAGGCGACCGAGGTACTCGATCACGCCGTCAGCATTCCAACGCGCGCGGTCACCGGTGCGGTACAAGCGTGCGCCGGCCTCACCAGAGGGATCGGCAACAAAACGCTCCGCCGTCAGCCCGGCACGCCCGAGGTAACCCCGGGCCAGGCCGATACCGCCGATGCACAGCTCACCCGGCACGCCCAGCGGCACGGGGTTGAGCTGTTCATCCAGCACGCGGCAGATCACATTGCCCAGTGGCCGACCGATTGGCGAGCGCTCGCCGTCTTCGGCGCGGCAGTGCCAGTGGGTCACGTTGATCGCGGTTTCGGTCGGGCCATAACGGTTGTGCAACTGCACCGCCGGCAACTGCGCCAACACGCGGTTGCGCAACTCGGCGGGCAAGGCTTCACCACCCGAGAACAAGCGACGCAGGCTTGTGCATTCAGCCACCAACGGCTCGTCGATAAACAACTGCAACAGCGGCGGCACAAAGTGCAGCGTGGTCACCCCGTGTTCCTGCACCAACTGGGCGATGCGATGTGGGTCGCGATGCTCACCAGGACCAGCCAGTACCAGCTGGCATCCGGTGATCAGCGGCCAGAAGCATTCCCACACCGACACGTCGAAACTGATCGGCGCCTTTTGCATCAGCACGTCGGTTTCATTGAGTTGATAAGTGGCCTGCATCCACTGCAAGCGCTCGGCCAGCGCGGCATGCGTGTTGCCCACGCCTTTGGGCTGGCCGGTGGAGCCGGAGGTGTAGATTACGTAGGCGAGGTTATCGCCGTGCAGGTGCAGGCCGGGCGGCTGGGTCGGCCAGCTGTCCAGATGCAGGCTGTCCATGGCAATCACACACACGCCGTCGCTACTCGGCACCTGTTCCAGCAGCGCAGTCTGGGTCAGCAGCAGGTGAACGCCGCTGTCCTTGAGCATGTAGGCCAGGCGCTCGGCGGGGTAATCCGGGTCCAGCGGCACGTAGGCGCCACCGGCCTTGATGATCGCCAGCAAGCCGACCAGCAATTGCGGCGAACGCTCGGCGGCGATTGCCACGCACACGTCCGGGCCGACACCTTTGTCGCGCAGGTAATGCGCCAAGCGGTTGGCCTGGGTGTGCAATTGGGCGAAGGTCAGGCTGCCGCCGTCCCAGACCAGCGCAGTGTTGTCCGAGGTCTGCTGGTTGAGTAGTTCCGGCAACCACAGTTGGGCCGGTGCGCAGGGGGCTTCGCTGTACAGCGCCTGTTCGTCGTGCTGCATCAGCCGCAGGTCGCCGATGGCTTGCTCAGGCTGTTCGCAGACGGCCTGCAACAGGTTGATGTAGTGCTCGGCCAGGCGCTGGATGGTCGCGTTTTCGAACAGTTCATCGGCGTAGTCGAACGACAGGCTCAGACGCCCGTTGCGGTCTTCTTCGGTGTGCAGTTGCAGGTCGAACTTGGCTTCGCGGCTGTGCCACGGCAACTCGTCGGCGAGCATGCCCGGCAGGCGGCGCAAGGCGCTGAGGTCGCGTTGCTGGTGGTTGAACATGACCTGGAACAGGCCCTGTTCGCGGGCCTGCGGGAAGGCTTCCAGCAGTTGTTCGAACGGCAGGTCCTGATGGGCCTGGGCACCCAGCGCCGCCTGGCGTGTCGCGGCCAATAGCGCGTTGAACGGCAGGCGTGCGTCCAGCTCGGCACGTAACACCAGCGTGTTGATGAAGAAGCCGACCAGGCCTTGGGTTTCCTGGCGCGGGCGATTGGCGTTGGGCACGCCGATGCGAATGTCGCGCTGGCCGCTGTAGCGATGCAGCAGGCTCTGGAACGCTGCCAGCAACAGCATGAACGGGGTGGACTCGTTGGCCTGGGCGGCGTGGCGAATCGCTTCGCTGAGGCTCGCGCCAAGGCGCACGGTGTGGCGTGAGGCACTGTGGCGGTGGTGTGCCGAGCGCGGGTGGTCGGTCGCAAGGCTCAGGGTGGGATGCTCTTCACCCAGCTGTGCTTTCCAGTACGCCAGTTGACGCTGGCCTTCACCTTCGGCCAGCCATTGGCGCTGCCAACTGCCGTAGTCGGCGTATTGCAGGGCCAGGGGCGGCAGCTCCAGGGTTTGGCCCTGGGCGGCGGCGGCGTACAGGCGCGAGAATTCATCGATCAAAATGTTCAGCGACCAGCCGTCGGCGATGATGTGGTGCAGCGTCACCAGCAGTTGGTGATCTTCATCGTCCAGGCGCACCAGGGTCACCCACAACAGCGGGCCTTTTTCCAGGTCGAACTGGGTGCGTGCTTCGTCTTCGCGGATCTGTTGCGCACGGGCTTCGCGCTCGGCAACAGGCAGGTCGCTGAGGTCGATGACTTGCAGGTCGAAATCCGCCTTGGCGTCAACACGCTGGAAGGCCTGGCCGTCGCGCTCGTAGAAGCAGGTACGCAGGGCTTCGTGGCGCTGGATCAGTTGTTGGAAGCTGGCACGCACGGCGTCTTCATCCAGCTCGCCGCGCAGGCGCAGGGCGCCGGGGATGGTGTAGGCGCTGCTGTGCGGGTCCAGTTGCCAGGTGATCCACAGGCGGTTCTGTGCCAGGGATTGAGGCAACTCCTCTTGGCGTGACAGGCGCTGAATCGCGCCTTGGGCGACGCCACCGTCTTGCTGCAACTGCGCAACGTTGGCGGCAAAGCCTTCCAGGGTCGGCGCTTCGAATAGCATGCGCAGGTTCAGCTCCAGGCCGAGAGTTTCGCGCAGGCGTGCGACCACCTGGGTGGCGGTGATGGAGTTGCCGCCGAGCAGGAAGAAATGATCATCGGCAGCAACGCTGGCGACGTGCAGTTGTTCACACCAGATCGCCGCGATCTGGCTGTGCAACTCGGATTCCAGCGCGCCTTCGCGCACCTGCGTTTGCAGGTCGGGGAACTGCGCATAGCTGTCCAGGCTGCCGTCCTTGTGGCGCAGCGCACAGGCTGCGCGCTGTACTTTGCCGCTGGAGGTCTTGGGCAAGGCGCCGGGGTTGAGCAGCACCACTACGCTTGGCGCCTCTTGATACGCCTCGGCAACGGCCTGGCGGATCGCCTTGATCAGCGCTTCGGGCGGCAGGATTTTCTGCACGCTGCGGCTGATTTCGGCGGCAATGCCGATACCTTCCAGGCCCTGCTCATTCACCGCAAAGGCCGCAACCCGGCCTTTGCGCACCACTTCCACTTCGCGCTCGATGGTCTGCTCGATGTCCTGGGGATACAGGTTGTGGCCACGCACGATCAGCAAGTCCTTGAGGCGACCGGTGATATACACCTCGCCGTCACGGATGAAGCCCAGGTCGCCGGTGCGCAGCCAGGTACGGCCGGCGTGCTGCACGAAGGTCTTGGCGGTGGCTTCGGGGTTGCGCCAGTAGCCGTGGGCGATGCTCGGGCCAGTAGCCCAGAGTTCGCCGACGCTGTTGTCGGGCAGCTCGGTGAGGGCCTGCGGGTCCGCGATCAGCACCGCGTGTTCGGGCTGGCTGGTGCCGCAGCTCATGATCGCACTGCCCTGCCCCGGTTCGGCGCGGTTGGCGGCCAAGGCTTGCTCGTCGACGCGCAGCGCCGGGATGCCATGACCACGGGTGCCACCGGCGACAAACAGGGTCGCCTCGGCCAGGCCGTAGGAGGCAAAGAAGTTGTTCGGGGTGAAACCGCAGGCGGCGAACTTCTCGGCGAAGCGCTCCAGGGTGTCGAGGCGGATCGGTTCGGAACCGGAATAGGCCACGCGCCATTGGCTCAGATCCAGGCGCTCCAGGGCTGAGTCGCTGACCCTTTCGCTGCACAGGCGATAAGCGAAATCCGGGCCACCGCTGATGGTGCCGCCATATTCGCTGATCGCTTCCAGCCAGCGCAATGGCCGACCCAGGAAGTAGGCCGGCGACATCAGCACGCAGGGCACGCCACTGAAGATCGGTTGCAGCAGGCCGCCGATCAAGCCCATGTCGTGGTACAGCGGCAGCCAGCTGACGATCACGTCATCCGGGTTCAGGTCAATGCCGAAACCGCGACGGATCAGTACTTCGTTGGCGACCAGGTTGCCGTGGCTGACCTGCACGCCCTTGGGCAGCGAAGTGGAACCGGAGGTGTATTGCAGGAAGGCGATATCGTCCGGGTGCAGGTCAGGGGCGACCCAATGGCCGACACTTTCCAAGCTATCGACGCTCAATACCGGCGGCGCGTTTTCGATCTGCGACAAGCCATCGGCGAGGCTGGCGATGGTCAGCAACAGGCGCGGCTCGGCATCGCTGATGATCGACAGCAGGCGCTCCTGATGATGACGGCGGGTGGACTCCGGCGGATAGGCCGGCACCGCGATTACACCCGCGTACAGGCAACCAAAGAACGCCGCGACGTAATCCGGGCCGCTGGGAAACAACAGCACGGCACGGTCGCCCAGGTCCGCATTGGCTTGCAAGGCGGCGGCGATGGTGCGGGCGCGCTGGTCCAGGTCGCGGTAACTGAGCACGACGCTGTGCTCGGCGGACTCGGCGAGGAAGCGCAGGGCGACCTGGTCCGGGGTCTGCGCGGCGCGACGTTGAAGGGACTGGACCAGGGTGCGGGGAAGTTCAAAGGCGTCCATCATGGGGTTCCTGCCTGAAATCGGCTTACGGGAAATTCAACAATTCGGGGGGCTTGCTCAGCCGACGGCGAGTGGCCGTGCCGCGCCATTGCGCCAGCGGGCCAGGTGTTCGTCGGCGTAGCGCCGCATGCAGCGCAGCACGGCGCTTTCGTGTTGCATGAGGAAGAAGTGTTGGCCGTCGAACATGTCCAGGGAAAAGCCGCTGGCAGCGTCGAGCTGCCAGTCGAGCAACTGGTCGGCGCGCACGCTGTCCTGCTTGCCACCGAACACGTGGATCGGCATGCCCAGCGGTGCGCGCTCGCCGTAGGTGAAGCTGCCGCACAACAGGAAATCGGCGCGCAGGATCGGCAGCATCAACTGCATCAACTCGGGGTTGGCCAGGGCTTCCTCGGCGGTGCCTTGCAGTTCGCGCAGGCGGGCGATCAGTTGTTCGTCGGTCTTTTCGATGGCGTATTCACTGACGTCGCGACGCGCCGGCCCGGCCGTTCCGGAAGCGAACAGGGCCAGCGGCGGCGGCACATTGCGCGCACGCAACGCATGCGCCAATTCAAAGGCGAGCAGGCCGCCAAGGCTGTGGCCGAACAAGGCGTAGGGGCCGTTCAAGTCGCGGCTGATTTCATCCGCGAGCTGGGCGGCCAAGACCTTGATGTCGCGTTGCAGCGGCTCGTCCATGCGCATGCCACGCCCCGGCAATTCCAGTGGGCATACCTGCAACCACTCAGGCAGGGATCGGCGCCAGCGTGCGTAAACCATGGCGCTGGCGCCCGAATAGGGCAGGCAGAACAGGCGCAGTCGGGTCGGCGTACTCATCGAGTGACGACTCCAAACTGAAACACGCTGTATGCACGATAGAAACCCATTTCGTCCTCCTGCGGGTGCTGATCCTTGGCCGTTTCGCTAACGGACCTGTCACCCAGAAGAACGGACGGCACCGGCAAATAATTAGTCGCCGGCTACGCGCGAGACGTGGTTCACACCTAACAAGAAAGCATAAGATTAGTTCGCCTTCTCATTTGACAATCATTATCATTCAGCATAATTTGTTGCCCGATGTGTAGGAGGCCTCAGCAAGGACGCCCTCCCCTAACCTCTTTTGCGACAAGGTGATTTCCATGACGGAACAAGTATCCACAGGCAGGTGCGACTCACCGCTTCTCCAGGCATTCGTCGATAATCGGCTGATTCTGGTGAAGATCGCGGCACGCATTACCGGCTGCCGCTCCCGCGCCGAAGACGTAGTGCAGGACGCCTACTTCCGGCTGCAGTCGGCGCCGACGATCACGTCATCGTTCAAGGCGCAATTGAGTTATCTGTTCCAGATCGTGCGCAACCTGGCCATCGATCACTACCGCAAGCAGGCCCTGGAGCTCAAATACTCCGGGACGGAAGAGGAAGGCTTGAATGTGGTTATCCACGGCGCTTCACCGGAAACCTCGCACATCAACTTCAACACCCTGGAAAACATCGCCGACGCCCTGACGGAGCTGCCGCAACGCACCCGCTACGCGTTCGAGATGTACCGCCTGCACGGCGTGCCGCAAAAGGACATCGCCAAGGAACTCGGCGTGTCGCCGACCCTGGTGAACTTCATGATCCGGGATGCGCTGGTGCACTGCCGCAAGGTGTCGGGCAGCCATAGTGATACGTTTGCGCGACGGGTGTGACACACCGCTGTAGGAAATGTGGGAGCGGGCTTGCTCGCTCCCACACTCAGGGCACCGCCGTCACATCAATGCGATACGGCTCGAAAATCTTCAGCATCTCGCCATCATCGCGCAAGCGCTTGAGCAACGCGGCAAACGCCTCCCCCGTAATCGGCGCTTTCGGGCGCAGCAAGGCGTAGTGGTGATAGACCTGATCGATGCGTTCCGACACCAGGAACTGCCCGGCCATGTCCGCGTTGCGCACCATGAAATCACTCAAGTACGAACGCGTCACCAGGGCGATGTCGGCACGCCCGCGCGCGACCATCAGCAAGTTGCTGTCATGGGAATAGGTCAACGTGGCGTTGAAGTGCTCGGCCATGTACTTGGGGTCGGGGTTGAAGTTGGCAAAGGCGTAGTGATAACCGCTGAATACCGCCAGGCGCTTGCCGTTCAGGTCAGCGAAATAAGCCTGGTCACGGCCGGGCTCACGCTGGGCGACGAAGATTTCGGCGTCTTCCAGGCCCATGTCGACGCTGGTGTGGGGAATCTTCTGCCAGCCCCAGGCGGGGTTTTCGAAGATGGCCATATCGATTCGGCCCTGCTCGAAATCGCGGAAACGCCGAGGGATTGAGGTAGGCACCAACACAAACTGGTAATCGGTTTGCGCGGCGTTCAACGCCTCGACCAGTTGCGGCAGCAAACCGGTATCGGCGCCCTGCTCCGGGCGCACGGTGTAGGGCGGAAAGTGCGCCGCGCCGATGCGCACCAACTGCGCCGCCGACGCCGGCATCCACCACGCGGTGCCCAGTGCCCAAAAGGTAAGTCCTGCAGCCAGCCGCCATGGCGAAAACATCAAGGCACACACCGTTCAAAAACGCTAATGGCGATAAGCTAGGCGTTTTTGTCTGGCGAGACAACTTTCTACCGGCAAATTAATAGCTTGCACCTCAATCGGCTTTCAGAACCATGAGCAGGGCTTCTTCGGCCAATTGCTCAAGCGTCAGGCTGCCCTCGGCGCGAAACCAAGTGGTGGTCCAAGACAGGGCACCGGTCAGGAAACGTCGCGTAATAAATACGTCGCCACGGATATAGCCAGCATCCTTGGCCTCGCCCAGCACTTGCAGCCAGAGCGCCTCATACACGTCACGCAGGGCCAGCACTTGGGCTTGGCCTTCAGCCGACAGTGAACGCCATTCGTACACCAGTACCGCCATGGCCTCGCCGCTGCCGCCCATGATCGACTGCAATTCGCAGCGGATCAGCGCCAGCACCCGCTCGCGTACGTTGGTGGCTTCCTCGAGGGACGCGCGCATCATCGCGGTGTTGTAGTGGATGGTTTCTTCCATCACTGCGCGCAGGATCTCGTCCTTGCTCTTGAAGTGATGAAAGATGCTGCCGGACTGGATGCCCACGGCGCTGGCCAGGTCGCGCACGGTGGTGCGCTCGAAGCCCTTGTTGCGAAACAAGTGGGCCGCAGTCTGCAGCAGCTTGCCGCGTGCGCTGTCGGGGTCGGTCAATTGGCCGCCGTCGACCATGGTGCGCATCACCCGCAGGGCTTTATGCTCATCCATGCCTCTCTCCTCTACTTCCACGGACGTCTTGGCCGGCAATTTAGGCCGTGACGGCCACCCAAGCAAGCGCTTGGCTAAAACTTGTGACTGGAGTTTACAAACCAAGCGCTTGCTTGGTAGTCTCGCCCACAGCCATTCGAGGAAGGATTTCTCATGAGCAAGACGGTTCGTATCGGCTGCGCCAGCGCCTTCTGGGGCGACACCTGCACCGCCGCCGCCCAACTGGTGCACGGCGGCACACTGGATTACCTGGTGTTCGACTACCTGGCGGAAGTCACGATGTCGATCCTCGCCGGCGCGCGCATGAAGGATCCCCAAGCGGGTTATGCCTCGGACTTCGTCGACGTGCTCACACCGTTGCTGGCGGATATCCAGCGCCAGGGCATTCGCGTGATCAGCAACGCCGGCGGCATCCATCCGCAGGCCTGCGCCGCCGCCCTGCAAGCGGCCTGTGACAAGGCCGGTGTCACACTCAAAATCGCCGTGCTGCTGGGCGATGACCTGCTGCCCCAACTCAAGCAACTGCACAACATCACCGACATGTTCAACGGCACGCCGTTGCCGCCCGTGTGCGTGTCCGCCAATGCCTACCTCGGTGCGCCGGGCATCGCACAGGCGCTGGCACTGGGTGCGGATATCGTCATTACTGGCCGCGTGGTCGACAGCGCCGTGGTCAGCGCGGCACTGGTGCACGAATTCGACTGGTCCTGGCAGGACTACGACCGCCTCGCCCAGGCCGCCTTGGCCGGGCATATCATCGAATGCGGCGCGCAGTGCACCGGCGGTAATTTCACCGATTGGCGCGACGTGCCGGACTACGCACACATCGGTTTTCCGGTCGTTGAGGTCAGCGCCGACGGGCAGTTCACCGTCAGTAAGGTCGACGGCACCGGTGGGTTGATCAGCGAACTCAGCGTGGCCGAACAACTGCTGTATGAAATCGGTGATCCGCGTGCTTACCTGCTGCCGGATGTAATCTGCGATTTCAGCCAGGTCAAATTGCAGCAGCAAGGCAAGAACCGTGTGCGCCTGCACGGCGCCAAGGGCTTGCCCCCGACCGATCAGTACAAAGTCAGCGCGACCTACCCGGACGGCTTCCGCTGCACCGCCAGTTGCCTGATCGCCGGAATCGATGCGGTGGCGAAGGCCGAGCGAGTCAGCCAGGCGATCATCGACAAGACCTCGGAGCTGTTCAGCCAACGCGGCTGGGCGCCGTACACCGAGGTGAACATCGAACTGCTCGGCAGCGAAGCGACCTACGGCGCCCACGCAAGGCGCCAGGACTGCCGCGAAGTGGTGGTGAAACTGGCGGTGCGTCACCCGAGTAAACAGGCGCTGGTGCTGTTCGCCCGAGAGATCGCCCAAGCCGCCACCGGCATGGCGCCGGGCCTGACCGGCATCGTCGGCGGACGACCGAGCGTGTACCCGTTGATACGGCTGTTTTCATTCCTGATCGATAAATCCGCCTGCGAGCTGCTGATCGACTATCAGGGCGAACGCCATGCCTGCACCCTGCCGGTTGCCGACGCCCCCGCCCTGCCCGAAGCACCGATTGCCCCGCCCAAACCCCAAGGCCACGCCGACGCCAACGTGCCATTGGTGAAACTGGCCGTGGCGCGCTCCGGCGACAAGGGCAACCAAAGCAACATCGGCGTGATCGCCCGCGATCCCGAGTACTTGCCGTGGATCGCCGAGGCGCTGACCCCGGAAGTGATCGTCGACTGGATGAGCCATGTGCTGGACCCCGTCCATGGCCGCGTCGAGCGCTGGTATTTACCGGGCAGCCACAGCCTCAACTTCCTTCTGGAAAATGCCCTGGGCGGCGGCGGTATCGCCAGCCTGCGCATCGATCCGCAAGGCAAGGCCTTTGCCCAGCAACTGCTGGAAATCCCCATCGCCGTGCCGCAGCACATCGCAGATTCACTCAACTAACAGGAGCGTTGCCGTGGCCTTCGACTCGATCTTCAAAGCCGACCTGTTCCAAGGGCACACCGTGATAGTCACCGGCGGCGGCAGCGGTATTGGCCGCTGCACAGCCCATGAACTGGCGGCCTTGGGTGCCAAGGTGATCCTGGTGGGACGCAAGCCGGAAAAACTGCAAACCGTTGCGATCGAGATTGCCGAAGATGGCGGCAGCGCCGCGTGGCAGGCCTGCGACATTCGCGATGAAGAGGCCGTCAAGGCGCTGGTCAAACACATCATTCATGAGCACGGCCCGATCCACGGCCTGGTCAACAATGCGGGTGGCCAATACCCGTCGCCGCTGGCCGCGATCAATCAAAAAGGCTTCGAAACCGTACTGCGCACCAACCTGGTCGGCGGTTTCCTGGTGGCGCGCGAAGTGTTCAACCAATCCATGAGCAAGCACGGCGGCGCCATCGTCAACATGCTTGCGGATATGTGGGGCGGCATGCCCGGCATGGGCCACTCGGGCGCGGCGCGCGCCGGCATGGATAATTTCACCAAGACCGCCGCCTTCGAATGGGGCTACGCCGGGGTGCGGGTCAACGCCGTGGCACCGGGCTGGATCGCCTCCAGCGGCATGGACACCTACGAAGGCGCGTTCAAGGCGGTGATCCCGACGCTGCGCGAACACGTGCCGCTCAAGCGTATTGGCACCGAGTCGGAAGTCAGCGCGGCCATCGTGTTCCTGCTCAGCCCCGCCGCCGCGTTTATCAGCGGCAGCACCCTGCGCATCGACGGAGCGGCCAGCCTGGGCAGCCGCGCCTGGCCGTTGCACAAGGCGCAGGCGCCGAGCGAACCCTTCAATGGCTTTCACCGCGCCTACCTGCCGGATGTGCTCAAGGCGGAGCAATAGACCATGCCGGTGATTGAATCCCAGATCGACGCCCACAGCGCCCAGTTCGCGCAAAACCGCGAGGCCATGCTCGCGGCCATCGCCCAGCTTCACCAGTTGGAATCCAACCTGCTCGCCAAGGCTCAGGATGCCCAGCCCAAGTTCGACAAACGCGGCCAACTGCTGCCCCGCGAGCGCCTCAACCGGCTGCTGGACCCCGGCGCGCCGTTCCTGGAACTGGCCAGCCTGGCCGGCTACAAGCTGCACGACGACAAGGACGGCAGCGCCGCTGGCGGTGGGCTGATCGCCGGCATCGGCTATGTCAGCGGCGTGCGCACGCTGGTGGTGGCCAATAACAGCGCGATCAAGGGCGGCACCATCTCGCCTACCGGCCTGAAGAAGTCCCTGCGCCTGCAACAGATCGCCCTGGAGAACAAGCTGCCGGTGGTGACCCTGGCCGAAAGCGGCGGCGCCAACCTCAACTATGCCGCCGAGATTTTCGTCGAAGGCGCGCGCAGCTTCGCCAACCAGGCGCGGATGTCGGCCATGGGCTTGCCGCAGATCACCGTGGTACACGGCTCGGCCACGGCCGGCGGCGCGTATCAGCCGGGGCTGTCGGATTACGTGGTGGTGGTGCGTGGCCGGGCCAAGTTGTTCCTCGCCGGGCCGCCGCTGCTAAAGGCCGCGACCGGCGAAGTGGCGACGGATGAAGCACTCGGCGGCGCCGAGATGCACGCGCAAACCGCCGGCACTGCCGAATACCTGGCGGAAAACGATGCGGACGGCGTGCGCATCGCACGGGAGATCGTAGGCCTGCTGCCCTGGAATGATCGCCTGCCATTGGCGCCCAAACGCACCTACGCAGAGCCTCTGTACCCCATTGAAGAACTGCTGGGCCTGATCCCCGACGACCCGAAAAAACCCTACGACGTCCGCGAAATTCTCGCGCGCCTGGCCGACGGCTCGCACTTCCTCGAATTCAAAGGCGAGTTCGATGCCCACACCGTCTGCGGCCACTTGCACATCCAAGGCCGCGCCGTCGGTGTGATCGGCAACAACGGCCCCATCACGCCCAAGGGCGCGAGCAAGGCCGCGCAATTTATCCAACTGTGCGACCAGAGCCGCACGCCACTGCTGTTCCTGCACAACACCACCGGCTTCATGGTGGGCACCGAGTCGGAGCAGCAAGGGGTGATCAAGCACGGCGCGAAGATGATCCAGGCGGTGGCCAACGCCCGGGTGCCTAAACTGACGATAGTGGTCGGCGGTTCTTATGGCGCCGGCAACTATGCAATGTGCGGGCGCGGCCTGGACCCGCGCTTTATCTTCGCCTGGCCCAACAGCCGCACGGCGGTGATGGGCGGTGCGCAGGCGGGCAAGGTGCTGCGCATTGTCACCGAGGCCAAGCAATTGAAGGACGGTCTGGTGCCGGATCCCAAGGTGCTCGACATGCTGGAACAAGTCACCGCGCAGAAGCTCGACAGCCAGTCAACCGCACTTTATGGCAGCGCGAACCTGTGGGATGACGGGCTGATTGATCCACGGGACACGCGGACCTTGCTGGGCTTTCTGCTGGATATCTGCCACGAAGCCGAGGTGCGTGAGTTGCAGGCCAATACCTTCGGTGTAGCGCGCTTTTAGGAGAACCATAAAAATGATCTTTACCCAGGAACACCAGGAGCTGCGCCGCACCGTCCGCGCCTTCGTCGACCGCGAGATCAACCCCCATGTGGACGAATGGGAAAAGGCCGGACGCTTTCCCATCCACGATATTTTCCGCAAGGCCGGTGACCTTGGCCTGCTGGGCATTTCCAAGCCAGAGCAATTCGGCGGCATGGGCCTGGACTACAGCTATTCCATCGTCGCCGCCGAAGAGTTCGGCACCATCCGCTGTGGCGGCATCCCCATGTCCATCGGCGTGCAGACCGACATGTGCACCCCCGCCCTCGCCCGCTTCGGCAGCGACGAACTGCGCGACGAATTCCTGCGCCCGGCCATCAGCGGCGAGCAGGTCGGCTGCATCGGCGTCTCGGAAACCGGCGCCGGCTCCGACGTGGCCGGGCTCAAGACCCACGCGCGCAAGGACGGCGACGACTACGTGATCAACGGCAGCAAAATGTGGATCACCAACTCGCCCAGCGCCGACTTCATCTGCCTGCTGGCCAACACCTCCGACGACAAGCCGCACATCAACAAATCGCTGATCATGGTGCCGATGAACACCCCCGGCATCAGCGTCAGCCCGCCCCTGGAAAAACTCGGCATGCACAGCTCCGAGACCGCCCAGGTGTTCTTTGACGGCGTACGCGTGCCCCAGCGCAACCGCATCGGCCACGAAGGCGCGGGGTTCATGATGCAGATGCTGCAGTTCCAAGAAGAACGCCTGTTTGGCGCGGCCAATATGATCAAGGGCCTGGAGCACTGCATCGACAGCACCATCGAATACTGCAAGGAGCGCCAGACCTTCGGCAAGGCGCTGATCGACAACCAGGTCATCCACTTTCGCCTGGCTGAACTCGCCAGCGAAATCGAATGCCTGCGCGCGCTGGTCTACCAGGCCACCGAGCAATACATCAAAGGCCAGGACGTGACGCGCCTGGCCTCCATGGCCAAGCTCAAGGCCGGGCGCCTGGGCCGCGAAGTCAGCGACAGTTGCCTGCAATATTGGGGCGGCATGGGCTTCATGTGGGACAACCCGGTGGCCCGCGCTTACCGCGACGTGCGCCTGGTCTCGATCGGCGGCGGCGCCGACGAAATCATGCTGGGCATCATCTGCAAACTGATGGGCACATTACCGGGGAAAAAACCATGAACACCCTGCTGCTCGAACCGCATAACGGCGTGCTGCACATCACCCTCAACCGACCGGAAAGCCGCAATGCAATGAGCCTGGCAATGGTCAATGAACTGCGCAGCGTGCTGGCGCAATTGGACAGCCAGACTCGGGCCGTGGTGATCAGCGGCGCGGGCGGGCACTTTTGCGCCGGGGCGGATGTGAAGGACCTGGTCTCCGCAGGCAATCAACTGCAAGCGCTGAACCGGGCATTCGGCACCTTGCTGCAGGCAGTGGAAGCCGTGCCGCAAGTGGTGATCGTGGTGCTGCAAGGCGCGGTGCTGGGCGGCGGTTTTGGCCTGGCGTGCGTGAGCGATATCGCCATCGCCGATCACCAGGCGCAATTCGGCCTGCCGGAAACCAGCCTGGGCTTGTTGCCGGCGCAGATTGCCCCGTTTGTGGTGAAGCGAATTGGCCTGACCCAGGCACGCCGCCTGGCACTCACCGCCGCGCGCTTTGATGGCGTAGAAGCCGAGCGACTGGGCGTCGTGCACTTTACCGAGCGCGATCCGCAGGCGCTGGCAGAACGATTGGATGAAGTGTTGAGCCAGGTCCTGAAGTGTGCGCCAGGCGCGAATGCACGGACCAAAGCACTGCTGCTTGCGAGCGTGGATGAACCGCTTGAGGCGGTGATGGATCGCGGAGCGCAGTGGTTTGCCGAGGCGGTGAGGAGTGAGGAAGGGATTGAGGGGACGCAGGCGTTTGTGCAGAAGCGGAAACCGAAGTGGTGCAGATGACGCCTTCGCGGGCAAGCCCGCTCCCACATTTTTGACCTCGCACGACGCACAAAAAAGGTCGGCTTTCAGGCCGCCTCGCTTTTGATCTGGAGCGCCCCGTCAAACACGCTGGCCGAACGCAGGCTTGAATCCGTGGGTAACCCGGCAGGACGCCGGGTTAGCCGCGCTGGGCCAAGGATGGCCCATCGCGGCGGCCCACGGATTCAAGCCTGCGTTCGGGCACACCGAGCCTAGGCGAGGTGCCGAGTGTTGGGGCGAGGACCTTTTGGTTACTTTTGGGTCCTTCCAACAG